>USAY01000018.1 GCA_900552755.1 uncultured Collinsella sp. | reverse complement strand
TCCTCAACCGTCTCGTACATGCCTTGGGCACGCTCGCGGCGCTCCTCACGACCGAGTTCGCGCTGGTCGCCATGCCCGTACTTGACGAGAGCATCGAGCAGGGGAACACCCGACAGCTCGCAAAATGGGCGCGCAATAGCCTCCATATGATCAAAACCACGCCGCCGAAACGCTGCCGCCGTCGCAGGCACAAACACCACCGCATCCGCGCCGGACAGCACACCTCCATAGCGATCGGGCGCTACGACCTGGGCATGCAGGGCGGTGTCGTAGAGCAGCTCCGCCAGATACGGAGCCAGACGTCGCTCGCCCGCGTCCTTGTACGCTTTAATGATGCGCGGCAGCGGATGCGCATAGACGGCGCACGCCAGGCAGCGGTCGAGCGCCTCCGCCATTGCCGAGGACGTGCCCTCGACCGAACACTCAGTGCACAGCAAATCCCCAAACGGGGCGCCGCATCGGGTGCAGCTATGACGTGGGTCGATGAGCGTGAGCGCGGCCAGGCAGTCTTGGCAAATAAGCGCACCGGCGCGCTCGCAGCCGGTACATCGTGTTGGCGACAATGCCTCGAGCGCCTCGTACGTCGCGTGCTCGGCAAACGGTAGCAATTCGTCCGCAAACGGTAGGGCACCGGCTCCCTGCAGACGGCTCAATATGTTCAGATGGCTCTTCAAGACACAACCCTCCCTACGTTCGGCCGCAGGGAGGGTTGTTGATTCGGCGCTATGATACCCCGATGCGCTCGGGGCAAGGCGGGCTAAATCCGCTCGCGGGCGTTATTCGCCGGCGGGCGGTTGCGGTGCGGACGAAGACGGAGTCGAGCCCTCGCCGCCATCCTGGCGCGGCTTGCGGGAACGGCGACGGCGACGGCGCTTCTGGCCCTGGTCGGCCGAACCCTCGCCACCACGATCTTCGCGCGAATCGCGTTCGTCGCGAGCAGCGCCGCGCGCGGCCTTGGCGGCCGCCCCTCCGCCATCTCCGGGGCGACGACGTGTGACCTTGACCTCGCCATCCGAGACCTGATCGGCCACGGAGGGCACTGAAGGCTTCTGCTGCGCGCCCGAGGAATGGCGACGGCGCGGACGCGGCGCGCGCTCCTCCTCGCCACGTGACTTGCCGCCCTTGTCGACAGGTGCATCGGAGGCCGAGGCGCCCTTGGAAGCGGCACCGGCCTCGCGAGCAGCTGCGGCGCGGAAGGCGTCCTCGCGCTCCTCGCTCGACAGATGACGGCGACGACGACGTGTGGGGTTCATGCCACCGCCGCGATTCTGCTGCTGGGGCTGCTGAACCTCGCGCTCGCGAGAGGCGTTCTTGCCCGCGGCTGCAGCCTCGGTAGCATCGCCCGAGCCCGCACGCTTGCGGCGGCGACGGCCACCGGCGGCCTCCTCGGACTCGAGCGCCTCGGCCTTACCGCGACCCTTACCGCGGCCACGACCCTCGCCCTGGCTCTGAACAGTGCGAGCGTCGGAATCGGCATCACGGCGACGGCGCTTGGGCATCGACGTGCCGGCCAGACGATCGGCGCTCGACAGGCCATCGCCCACGTCGACGCCGTTCTCGCGGTCGAGTTCCATAAGCGCCAAGCGCATCTCGGGCGACTCGATGCGCTCGAGCACATCGCGCGTCACGCAGTCGGGACGGCAGTTGCAGCCCTGCTCGGCGGCCTTCTTTTTGCAGCCCTCGGAGCAGGTCATATCGGCCAGGTTGACCTTGAAGACCTTGCCGTTCTCCAGGCGCAGCACCAGCTGCTCGCGCGGGGTGTCGTACTCCTGAATACGCGCCTTGCCCAGCGGCGTATCGATGAGCGTCTTCTTTTTGGGCGCGCGGCTCTTAAAGTCCTTGTATGCCTCGAACTCGTAGCGCAGGCAGCACATCAGGCGGCCGCAAACGCCGCTGATCTTGGACGAGTTAAGCGGCAGGTCCTGCTCTTTTGCCATGCGGATCGAAACCGGCTCAAACTGTCCGCCAAAACGCGTGCAGCAGAGCTCCTGGCCGCACTGGGCATAGCCGCCCACCAGGCGGGTCTCGTCGCGCACGCCGATCTGGCGCATGTCGACGCGAATGTGCAGCGTCGAGGACAGGTCCTTGACGAGCTGGCGAAAATCGACGCGCTCCTCGGCCGCAAAGTAGAACACGGCCTTCTCGCCGCCAAACAGGTACTCGACGCCCACCGGCTTCATCTCGAGGTCGAGCTCCTTGACCAGGCGACGGAAATCGACCATGGCCTCGTCGCCCTGGATGGCCAGGTCGTCGGCAAGCTGCAGGTCGATGTCACTCGCCACGCGCAGCACGGGCTTGAGCGGCTGGCCGATCTCGTCCTGCGGCACCTCAAAGGGATCGGCCGTGACCAGGCCGATCTCGGTTCCGCGCTCGGTGGAGCAAATAACGTAATCGGCCTCGAGAATATCCAGATCCTGCGGGTCGAACCACAGGTCGCGCGAGGCGTAGGTAAACTTAACGGGTACGACTAACGGCATTTCAGTGCCTTCCTGATATCGAACAGCATGACCTCGATGGCCAGCTGGGGAGTAACGTTTCTGGCGATGTTGCGCTCGGCGGTCGCGACCGCCTCGAGCGCCCGGGTGGCACCCGCAACATTCGTCGCGGCGGCAAGCCGACCGATCGTGTCGCGCACGTCTTCGTTCACGACGTCGGCCGCCTCGTCCTGAAGTGTCAGCAGCACGTCGCGCATGAGCGTCCGTGCGCTCGCCAGCGCTTCCATGATACCCGAACGCTCGCGCGCGTTGAGTTCGCGCTTGTTGCGGTCCTCAAGCTGCTTCAATGCTCCACGCGACAGGTAATCGGCGTTTTGCTCGAGCACCTTTTCCTGCGTGGACTTGACCTCGGCGAGCGGCGCCTTGACGGCGACGATGAGCGACTTGGCGCGACTGAGCACATCGGCCTCGTCGGCAGCGATGAGAGAATCGATGGCGCGGACCATCTGGCGGCGAGCATCCTGGCGCTCGGCACTCTTAAGGAACTCGATGCCGCGCGTGGGGCTCCCCGCCACGGCGACCGCCATGCGGCAACGCGCGAGGTCCTGACCCGTCGCGCGACTCACGGCACGCGCGGCCACGGCGGGCGACACCAGCCGAAACGGCACGCACTGGCAGCGGCTCACGATGGTGGGCAGCATCACGTCTGCCGAGGTGCCCAGCAAGATAAACATAACGCCCTCGGGCGGCTCCTCGAGTGTCTTGAGCAGTGCGTTGGCGGTGTTAGCGCGCAGCTGCTCGGCACGGTCGATGATGTAGACCTTGGCCTTAGCGCGGATGGGCGCCAGCGGCACGTCGTCGAGTAGCTCGCGGGTCTGGGCAATGAGGTAGCCCGTGGCGCTCTCAGGCGTGTAATAGTGCACGTCGGGGTGTGTGTGCCGCGCAACGCGCACGCAGCTGTCGCATGCGCCGCAGCCGTCCTGCTCGCACAGGAAGGCCTGGGCGAGCGCCCATGCGGCATCGAGCTTGCCGGCGCCGGGAGCGCCCAAAAACAGGTAGGCGTGCGATGCACGGCCGCTGGCGACGGCGTTGGTCAAAAAATCGCGCACGCGCTGTTGGGTGTCGAGCTTGGCCAGCAGGCTTGCCTGAGCGGGGGCCATGTTACTCGGCCTCCTGGGCAAGCGCGGCGGTGACGGCGTCCTGGGAAATGTCGAGGCCGTAGACGCGAACCTGCTCGACCGTCCGCGCGAAGACGTCCTCGATGGACGCGGTCGCGTCGATGAGCTTTACGCGGTTTGGTTCCTCGGCGGCGATGGCGCAAAATCCCTGGTAGACACGCTCTTGGAAGGCCATGCCCTTAGCCTCCATGCGATCTGCCGCGCCACGGGCTGCCATGCGCAGCGCCGCCTGCTCGGGCGTGATGTGATAGACGAGCGTGAGCGCCGGGTGCGTCCCCGCGACGGCCAGGTTGTTGGCATCGCGCACTATCTGGCGATCGAGGCCGTCGGCAAACGCCTGGTAGCAAGTCGTGGAATCGTAGAAGCGGTCGCACAGAACCACCTTGCCGGCCGCGAGGGCGGGAGCGATGACCTCGTGCACCAACTGGGCGCGCGCCGCCTCGTAGAGCAGCAACTCGCAGGTGTCGCCCATCGCCGTATTGGCGGGGTCGAGCAGCAGAGCACGGATCTTTTCGCTGATGGCGGTGCCGCCCGGCTCGCGCAGGCTCACAACCTGGTAGCCGGCAAGGTCGAGCGCACGGGCAAGCAGGCGCGCCTGCGTAGATTTACCGGCGCCATCGACACCCTCGAGCGTAATGAAGCTATGTTGAGCGGGCTCAAAAGCCATGGGCGCAGCCCCTTCCTACAAGGCGCGTAAATGCAGATATATCAACCAAGCCATGATACCCCAGTGCTCGGTGCGTCCCCAATGGCTAAAGGTGCCTTTCCGAAGTTGCGGTGAAATAGGGACTGATTGAAGCTCTGAGACCGCCAAACAGTCCCTATTTCACCGCAACTTATGATGGGGAATTTTGGACGCTGGGTATAATCGTCATATTGCATTGAAATGTGGCGAAAGGAGTGGCAATGTCTCGGTATTGCGCCTCGTGCGGCAAGCTTCTTGCAGATAATGCCAAGTTCTGCACCTCGTGCGGTGCACCCGTTGAGCAAACAACCGCGAGCGATAGCCAGCCCGCTTTTGAGCAGACCGGCTCCCTTGATACGCCGCAAGCCAAGGCGGACGACCCCCTCGCCTATCGCCCCGACCCCGCCGCAAGCCCTGCGGCCGTCGAGACCACGCAGCGCATACCCGTCGCGAGCGGCTCGCCCCAACAGGAGCCGGCTCCCGCATACACGCCCGCTTCGCCACAGACCCCCGCTCCCAAAAAGAGCGGCACCGGGCCGCTTATCGCCGTTATTGTTGTGCTGGTGGCGATCATCATCGCCCTGGTCGTTTTCTTTGTGATCAAGCCTTTCGACAACGCCGCCACGCAGACGACTGCCGAGGTAGCTAAGCTGCACCATGACGTCGACGACGATGACCTAAAGCCTCTCGGCGATCCCAACAGCCTGTACGACGATGATGACGATGACGACAAGGATGGCGGCGAAGCAACGCTCTCCGAGCAGAATCTCTACCGCCGACTGAGCGAATACTACGACTTGCTCGAAGACCTCGACAACTACGTCCGTGGCTGCGCGCAGAACTTCAACGGCAGCTATCTGGAAGAAGATCGCACCACCCGTCAAAATCTCGCCGACGTCGCCGAGCGCACAGAGGACACCATCGAGCAGTATTACGACATCGTCGAGGACCTGGACGTCCCGACGAGCTCTAAGAACTACAGTTCCTGGAAAGACATCGTTGCCCTGTATGACGACCTGGATCACCGCATTGACGCAATCTGTGATGCCTGGGAGATCAGCCTGAAATACACCAAGCCTGCGAATCACAAGAATGAGATCGTGGCGCCGCTGTCGCGCGACAACGTGGCGGGCACCAATGACAATAAGTACCGCCTAGACTTTGAGGAGCGCTACCCCGGCGCCAAACCCGTCGAAGTGAACTAGCGCTTTGTCGTTCCCGAGCCGGCAGTTAGGGACGTTCCTAAACTGCCGGCAGAAAAGGAACGTCCCTAACTGCCAGATAAAAAAACGAGCGAGGATTTTGAGGTCCTCGCTCGTTTTTGTTTTAGGTGATGTCTCGACCGTGCGGCTACTTGTCGGCAGCGGTCTTTTTGGTAGTCGACTTCTTGGCCGTCGTCTTTTTGGCGGTCGTCTTCTTGGCAGCAGTCTTCTTTGCCGCCGTCGTCTTCTTCGCCGTGCTCGCCTTGGTCGTAGTCTTGCGGCCGCGGGCGGGCTTCTTCTCCTTGGTCGGGCAGTCCATGTTCACGCAGATGCGCCACGGACCGCGCGCCGTGTTGACCACCACGATGGGAGCGCCGCACTCGGGGCAGGTCTCACCCGTCGCCTCGAGCTTACCGCGCGCCGGTAGAGGATAGCTCACGCCGCAGTCATCGTAGTTGGTGCAGCGGATAAAGCGCTTGCCGCTCTTCTCGCTCTTGTGCGCGATCAGGTCGCCATGGCGTCCGGCCTCGGCGCACACCTTGCACTCGCCCACCTTAAGGTCAGGCTCGTAGTTGGTGGGGCACGTGGGGTTCACGCAAATCTCGAAGGCCTTCTGGCGGAACGGCTGGCACTTAATGCGCGGCGCGCCGCACTCGGGGCACACGGCCGCCTCGCCCTCGAGCGGGCTCACCTTGACGCCGCTCGGCACCGGATAGGTCACATCGCAGTCGGGCCATCCCATGCAGCCGATAAAGCTGCCGCGGGTCTTGGCGCTCGTCTTCATAACCAGGTCCTTGCCGCACTTGGGACAGGCGCCCACGCGTGCATCGGCCGTGACGGCGTCGCTGATAGCGTCGCCCAGCTCCTGCGTATGCTTGAGCAGCTCGTCGAGCACGCCGGCCAGCAGTGCGCGCGAGTGCGTCACGACATGCTCTTCGGTGTCCTCGCCGCGCTCGACGCGGGTCATGTCGCCGTCGAGCTCGCTGGTCATATCGGGGCTCGTGATGCGCGGGGCAAACTGCGTCAGCGCATCGATGATGGCGATGCCCAGCTGACTCGGCTCCACGGGATCGTTTTTGAGGTAGCGCACGGCGTACAGGCGCTCGATGATGCTCGCGCGCGTGGACTTGGTGCCCAAGCCGCGCTTCTCCATCTCCTGCACGAGTTTACCCTGGCTGTAGCGTGCGGGCGGCTCGGTCTGCTTTGCCTCGAGCTTAATGTCGAACACATCAACCGTATCGCCCTGCTCCAGCGGCGGCATCTGCTCGTCGCGCTTGAGTCCGTACGGGTATGCCTCGCGGAAACCCGGGGTCACGAGCACATCGCCCGAAGCCACGAACGGCTCACCGTTCACGTCGAGCTCGAGCTTGGTGTTCTCGATGGTCGCGGGACCCATGAGCGTCGCCAGGAAGCGGCGGGCGATGAGGTCGTAGAGCTTGCGCTGACCGCCGTCGAGTGTGGACGGATCGCCCTCGCCCGTGGGGTAGATAGGCGGGTGGTCGGTGGTCTCGACTTTACCGCGCGTGGGCTTCATGGGGCCAGCGAGTACCTTTTTGCACACGGGCGCCAGCGCCGGGTTGATCTTTGCCAGGTCGCTCACTACGGCGCCCAGATCGAGCGTCGCGGGATACACGGTGTTGTCGACACGCGGGTAGCTGATAAGGCCCGCCATGTAGAGGGACTCGGCGATGCGCATGGTACGCGCAGGCGAGATACCCTCGGCTGCGGCGGCAGCCTGCAGCGAGGTGGTCGCAAACGGCGTGGGCGGCTGCTGCTTGCGCGAGCGCTTGGTCACCGCGGCGACGGTAGCCGTCTTGGCACCGTCAACGTGACCGTACGCCGTCTCAGCAGCATCCTTGTCGGTAAAGCGCGCCGTCTTGTGCGCGATCTTAAAGCGATCGTCCTCGGCAGCGCCTTGCGCGGCGCCCATGCCGCGAATCTGCCAATAGTCCTCGGGCACAAACGCCATGCGCTCGCGCTCGCGCTCGACCACCAGGGCAAGCGTCGGCGTCTGCACACGGCCGGCAGAGCGCACGTTACCAAAGCCGCCAAACTTGGCGAGCGTCAGGTAGCGCGTGAGCACCGCACCCCAAATGAGGTCGATGTGCTGGCGGCTCTCGCCGGCGTCGGCCAGATTCTGGTCGAGCGAGACGAGATTATCGAAGGCCTGCGTGATCTCGGCCTTGGTAAACGAAGAATACTGGGCGCGGGCGACCGGCAGGTCGGGCGCAACCTCGCGCACCTTGTTGAGGGCGTCCGAACCGATCAGCTCGCCCTCGCGATCGAAGTCCGTGGCGATGATGACACTGTCGGACTTCTTGGCGAGGTTCTTGAGCGAACGAATGAGTTCCTTCTCGACCGGTAGCTTAATGACGGGCGCCCAGGTGAGGTAAGGCAGGCTCTCGAGTTTCCAGCCCTTGATTGAGATGCCATCGGCAAGAAACGGCTTGCGCTTGGTGTCGTAGGGCGGACGCGCCAGGCCATCGGGGATGTCGGCCGGCAGTATCTCGCCGTCCTCGGTGACCGAATACCAGCCCAGCTTTTTATCGAACAGCACGCTGTCGCAAAAATCGGGCGCTAGGATGTGACCGGCAAGGCCGATGGTCACGCACTCCTCGCCCTTCCACTCAAAACGGTAGATGGCGGTGTTGTACACCTTGTCCTTTTTGGGCTTGCCCGTGGACAGACGCTCGGCAATCTGACGCGCGGCGTCGTTTTTCTCGGCGATGATGAGCTTCAAAAGAGGCTCCTATCTCGTATCTCTGCGGCTACGCCCGCCCGTATGGCGGCCGACTTACGCCCTTGCTTGCTCAATCTGCCCGATGAGCCAATCGCACCAGGCATCCATGCCCTCGCCCTTGCGCGCGCTCACGGCAAACCGCGGCGCCTGCGGATTGAGGTCATCGAGTGTCTTAGTATACCTATCCATGTCAAAATCGAAAGCCGGAGCCACGTCGACCTTGTTGAGCAGCTGCGCGCCAGCGTGCTGGAAGATGCCCGGGTACTTGATGGGCTTGTCGTCGCCCTCGGGCACCGAGAGGATCATGATGGACAGGTTCTCACCCAGGTCAAAGTCGACCGGGCAGACCAGGTTGCCCACGTTTTCGATAAAGATGACGTCAATGTTTTCCAGACCCACAGCCTGGTCGAACGCGTCGACGGCCTCCATGATCATGTTGCCCTCGAGGTGGCACAGGCCGCCCGTGTTGATCTGGATGGCGGGCATGCCGGCCTCCTTCATGGTAATGGCGTCGACGTCCGAGGCGATGTCGCCCTCGATGACGGCGCAACGCAGGCCCGCCTTGTCGCGCAGGCGCTCGTTGGTGCCCAGAATCGTAGTGGTCTTGCCCGAACCGGGGCTCGACAGCACATTGATCACATAGGTGTTTGTCTCTTTAAATCGCTGACGCAGCTGATCTGCCAGGCGCTCATTGCACGACAGAATCGGCGATGCGATATCAATCGTTTTCTCGGCCATACTCGGCACTCCTTACTTTGGCCCCTTTATACCCCGTCACCAGATGGCTAGCGGGCTAATCGTCGGGGGTTTCGATTTCGATACTTGCGATGTCGAGCTCGCGGCCGTGCAGCAGACGCACGTTGGCGCCGCCACACTGGGGACAGCGACAATGGAAACGATCGTGATCAAAGACCTCGCCGCAGTCCAGGCACTCGCTTTGTGGATGGACTTCCTCCACGGCAAGCTCGCAGCCGCGCGTGAGCGGATCCTCGTCGCGAAATGTCTCCCACGCAAAGTCGAGCGCCTCGCGCACAACTTCGGTCATATCCCCGATACGCAGCGTTACCAAAACGGCGCGCGAGGCCCCCGCCCCACGCGCCGCGCGAATCACTGTATCGAGTATGCCGTTGACAATGCCAACCTCGTGCATACCGATTTACTCCTCGTCATCCTCATCGTCCGAGAACAGGTCCAGACGACTCACAAACAAGCCCTCCTTGCCCTCGCGCGCGGTGATGACCACACGGGCGATGGCGAGCGAGATCTCGTAGAGCGAGAGCAGGGCGCCATACATGAGGCCCAGCGTAACGGGCGAGCCGTCGGGCGTGATCACAGCCGAACCCACGAGCAGGCCAACGTATACGTAACGCCAGGCACTGCGGAAGGCCGCATAGGACACGATATGGAAGACGGACAGGTAAAAGATGATGAGCGGCAGCTCAAACGCCACACCAAAGCCGATCATAAAGAGCAGCTCCATGTTGACGTAGTTCTCCAAATCGGGCAGTGCCGTGGCAACGGCCGAGGTCTCGCCGATGAGCCACTCAAAGCCCGCAGGGATGATGATGAAGTAGCAAAAGATTGCACCCAGGAAGAACAGCACCGTCGAGGCGAGCACCGTGGGCACGACCCATTTGCGCTCGTTGGGACGCAGTGCCGGCAGGAAAAATGCCAGAATCTGCCAGATGATCATGGGCGTGCACATGACCACGGCCATCTTGATGGCCAGCGAGAAGCGCAGGCCAAAGCCGCCGAGCGTGGTGGTGATGTAGAACTTACCGTCCGGCACAAAGGAGCGGATGGGGTCTTCCAGGATGTCGAGCACCACGGGCGTGGCGAAATACAGCACGATGGCGGCGGCAAACACCGACACGACCACGATAGTCAGGCGGCGACGGAGCTCTCCCAGGTGATCGAAGAGCGGCATGCGCGCAGGTCCGATAGGCATTACTCATCGCCTCCCTTCGAGGCGTCGGCGGCAGCGGCGTCGTCCTCGGCCTCGAGCTCGCGGGCGAGCTGGTCGACGACGGCCTTGCGCTTGCGGGGACGACGGGCGTAGAGGTCGGCCGTCGTGGGCTCTACCGGCTCGGGCTCGGGCTCCGGTTCTGCAGCAGGCTCGGGCTCGACGACAGGCTCGGCGGCAGCGGCAGGCTCGGCACCCTCGGCCTCCTCAGCAGCACCTTCGCCCTCAGTGGCACCCTCGCTCGCGGCCTTCTCGGCGGCAAGGCGGGCGCGACGCTCGGCAAAGGTCTCCTTCTTGGCGGGCGCTGCCGTCTCGGCGGCATCCTCGTCCGCATCGGAATCGTCGTCGGTCGCAGCAGCCTTCTTGGGCTTGACCGGGGCCGACGCGGCCTCGCTCACCGGATCGATAATCTCGGACTGAACAACAGCCGTCATCTTTTCCTGCGTCTCGCGGAACTGACGGATGGCACGGCCGATCGTGCGGCCCATCTGCGGGAGCTTATCCGGGCCAAACAGCAAAAAGCCGAAGACCACGATGATCGCGAGCTCACCCTCTCCAATACCAAACACACATACCTCCAAGGCTCGATGTGAGTCGAGCCCGCACCGCGCCATTCGGCCGGAACTCGTCTATTCATTCGGTCAAGTATAGCGCCCGGACGCCAAAACGTCCGAGCGCATCACAAACATATGCCAAACGGCACGCCCTTTTGGGGGCAAAGATTATGCAGCGGTGATCGAAATCTCCTGGTCGACACCCAACAGCTGGACCACGCGCATCACCGGGGGCTGCACATTGGTGCAGCTAAAGCGCTTGCTGTGGTCGGCCGCGTGGTGCGCGGCGCCCACGAGCACGCCAATGCCCGTCGAATCGATGTAGCTCACCTGGGCAAAATCGAGCTCAACGGCCTCAGTGGGCTGCTCGAGCGCCAGGTCGATGGCATTGCGCAGGCTATCGGCGTTAGAGATATCGATCTCACCGGTTACCTTAATGGTGTAGAGCTCTGGCGTGGGGTTGGTGGAAATACCCAAATCCATGTATATGCTCCTTTACGTATCGAAGGTGCGGATAGTACGGGAAGCCGCGCGTTAGGCGCGCTCGGCACGCGCAAGCTCGGCAGCGACAAGCTTAACGGCCAGCACCAGCACATCGAGCGCGGCCTCCAGGTCCTCGACCGTGGGATAGCTCGGCGCGATGCGGATGTTGGTATCGCGCGGGTCCTTGCCATAGGGCCAGGTAGCACCGGCCGGCGTGAGCTTGACGCCCAGGTCGGCGCAAAGCGCAGCAACCTTCTGGGCCGAGCCCTCGGGACCATCGAAGCTTACAAAGTAGCCGCCGCGGGGGTGCGTCCAGGTGGCGCAGTCCGTGTCGCCCAAGCCCTCGGTGAGCTTGCGCTCGACGGCCTCAAAGCGCGGGCGCAGGAACTCGGCATGCTTTTTCATGTGCTCCTTGACCGCCTCGATGGTGGGAAGGAAGCGCACGTGACGCAGCTGGTTGAGCTTGTCGGCACTGATGAGGCCGGCCTTCAGGCGCTTGGAGAACTCCGCGATAACCGCGGGGCTCGCACCGATAAAGCCGATGCCGGCGCCCGGGAAGGTGATCTTGGACGTCGAGGCAAAGGCCACCACGCGGTCCTCGGTGCCCGCCGCGCGAGCAAGATCGAAGATGTTGGCGAGCTCGTCGGTCTCGTCGTACAGGTCGTGCACACAGTAGGCGTTGTCCCAGAAGATGCGGAAATCGGGCGCGGCCGTGGGCATCTCGACCAGGCGGCGCACAGTGTCCTCGCTAAAGGTGATACCCGTGGGGTTGGAATACTTGGGCACGCACCAGATGCCCTTGATGGAATCGTCGGCGGCGACGAGGCGCTCGACCTCGTCCATGTCGGGGCCGTTGTCGGTCATCGCGACGGGGACGTTCTCGATACCCAGATCGGCGGTGATGCCAAAGTGGCGGTCGTAGCCGGGAACCGGGCACAGGAACTTGACCTTCTTGCCGTCGTGCGCGGCCTCGTAAGCCTCCCAAGGGTCGCTACCACATGAGCCGCAACGCCAGAACATACCGGCGATATCGTGCTCGATCAGCAAGCTCGACGAGCCCAGCACGAGCGTCTGCTCGGCGGGGCAACCCAGGAACTCCCCCGCTAGCTTGCGTGCCGAGGGAATGCCCTCAAAGCAGCCGTAGTTGGAGCAGTCGACGTTGCCGTCGTGCAGATCGGCATCGGCATTGAGGATATCGAGCATGGGGCGCGAGATGTCCACCTGGGCGGGCGATGGCTTGCCGCGGGCCATATCGAGCGCCAGGCCCTTGGCCTTGACCTCGGAGACCTCGGCCTTGAGCGCCTCGATGGCGGCATCGAGTTCGGTGGTTTCCATCTTCTGGTAGATCGTCTGCATGGATGCGACCTTTCACGAAGCGGTACGTTGCAATTCTTCTAAGTATAGACCGCCACCGTCGCAACGTTATGAAGCCGTGATAGATTAAGTCCATCGCAATGAATTACGAATCGCCGCGCATGCCGGCGTGGAGCGCCCAAGGAGGCACTATGGAGTACGGATCGTTCCAGGCCGAGGAATTTGGCGACCTGCAGCGCCTGGTCGACGGACTGTTTTACGACCGCCACGCCATCGACCGCCTGGATCTGATCGTACAGGCCGAAATCTTGGACCTGGCGCCCGATCTCATGGAAATCGTCAACCTGCTACCACCCGGCTATTACGACCGCCAGTCACTTTGCGACCAGCTCAACTCCGCCTTGGCCGCCCACGGCTGGGGCGCCATCTACGGCACCGTAGAATAAACCTAGTCATTTAAGAACGTCCCGAATGACTAAAACGCCGCCCGTGATGGTGTTCACGGGCGGCGTTTTCAAACTTGTATGCGCTTTTACTCGTCTTTGGGCGCGGGGTGCTTGCAGATCACACTCATGTAGATCATGCCGAGCACGGCCGCGGTGACCGAACCGGCAAGAATTGCGGCCTTGGCAGCCAGAACCTCAAACTGGGCCGTCGGGAAGGCAAGGCCGCTGATGAGAATCGACATGGTGAAACCGATACCGCCCAGAATGCCCACGCCGGCAATCATGTGCCAGTTAACGTTATGCGGCAGCTCGGAAATCTTGAGCTTAACCAGGGCAAACGTCATGCCAAAGATTCCGATCGGCTTGCCCAGCAGCATGCCAAAGTACACGCCGAGCGTCACCGGGTCGGTGAGCAGCGTACTCATGTCCACGCCCACTAGGCGAACCTGTGCGTTCACGAACGCAAAGATCGGCAGAATCACAAAGTTGACCGGCGTGGAGATCAGACGCTCCATGCGGATGAGCGGCGGAGTCACGCGGTGCATGACGCGCTCGACCTTGGTGGTCGAGACGGTAAAGTCATGCTGGCCCAGGATGTGTGCCTCGTCATCGTAGCGATCATCGAGCAGCGGCAGGCACTCGCCCAACCAATCGGTAAGGCTGTCGAGCTTGACGCCGCACTTGGCCGGAATGGTAAAGGCCAAGATGACGCCGGCGAGCGTAGCGTGCACGCCGCTCTTGAACATGCAGAACCACAGCAGCAGGCCCAGCACCGAGTACGGGGCAAGGCGGTAATGCTGCGTCTTGTTGAGCCACACGAGCGCGCAGGTCACAAGCGCGGCGGCGCCCAACCAAAACGGATTGGGGCTTTGACCGTAGAAGATGGCGATGGCGGCGATGGAAATGAGGTCGTCGGCGATGGCGAGCGTCGAGAAGAACACGCGCACGCCGTTGGGCACGCGATTGCCCAAAAGCGACAGCACGCCCAGCGCAAAGGCAATATCGGTTGCCATGGGAATGGCCCAGCCGTTGTGTGCGCCGGCATGGTTAAAGATCAGATAGATGCAGGCGGGAACGACGACGCCGCCCACGGCCGCCAGCATGGGAAGCATGGCCTGGCGCGGGTTTTTGAGCTCGCCGACCGTCATCTCGTACTTAAGCTCAATGCCCACCAGCAAAAAGAAAATCGCCATGAGGAAGTCGTTGACGAAAAGTTCAACGGTGAGACCGGCCGTAAGGTTGCCCAGGCCCACATACAGCGGGGTCTCCAAAAAGTGATGGATGGCCTCGTAGGCATCGGTATTGGCGCAAATGACGGCGGCGATGGCGGCGAAGACCATGACGGCGGCGGAAATCGTGCCGTTCTCGGCGATGCGCTCCCAGATGTCGTGGCGCTCAAAACGCTTGCGCTCACGAACGTTGAACAGCTGCTCAGTTGCTGCCATGGGCGGCTCCTTTCACGGGAAAGCTCCCGTCTTAAAAAAGCACGGCCCGCCCAAGTGGCGGCGCCGCGCTCTAACGTATTACGCTTGCATCTAGCCTACCCTGCACGACAAGCACGCAGGCGTGGCCGAAAAGCGGAACCACAGGTTGAACATTATTTGCTCAACGGCACGGGCACGCCTGTCCAAGAGACGACGCGGCGCCGTGCACAAAAAACGACCGGAGCGCGGGGCGTCCGCGATCCGGTCGTAGCGTTTGGTCAACTAAACCTAGCAGGCGGCCATGATGGGGGCAGCGACCTGCTTCTTACGGGAGAGGACGCCCGGCATCCAGACGCCGTCGTGCTCGTCGGCAATGCCCAGGCCCTTCTGAGCAGCCTCGGTCTCGCCCTCGAGCAGGACCTGCGAGCCCTCCTCCATGATGTCAGTGATGCACAGGACGATGCCGTCGGCACCCTTCTCGGCGGCGTAGGCGCGCATGGCCTCGCGAATCTCGTCGATCATGCCGAGTGCGCGGGTCTTGTCGACAGTCTCGTACTGGCCGATGAGCAGCTTCTTGCCGGCGGGCTCGAACATCTTGATGTCGTTGCCGACCATCTCGGCTGCGGTGAAGGAGCCGGACGGACGGGTGAGGAAGACTTCCATGCCAAACTTGACCGGGTCGACGCCCACCTGCTCGCCGAGCTTGGCGGCGACGGCGCGGTCGACATCGGTGGTGGTGGGGCTCTTGAGCATGAGCGTGTCGGTCATCATGGCCGAGAGCAGCAGCTTGGCCTGGACGTCGGAAAGCTCAACGCCGAGCACGCCGGCGAGCTTGGTGACGATGGTGCAGCTGGAGCCCCAGGGCAGGCAGATGTAGTGCAGCGGGCCGGCGGTCTCGAAGTCGCCGATGCGGTGATGATCGACAACGCCAAAGACCGTGGCGTCCTTAAGGCCGGCGACGGACTGGGCAGACTCGTTGTGGTCGGTGAGGACGACGAGCTGACCGGCCTCGACGGACTCGATCACGCGGGGCTCGGCAATGCCGGCGTCGGCGAGCAGCTTGGCAGACTCTGCCGGAAGCTGACCAAGGGCGCAGGCCTCGTAGGTGTTGCCGGCATACTCAACCTGGTTGAGCAGCTGGGACAGGACGACGGTGCTCATGATGGCGTCGTTATCGGGGTTCTGGTGACCAAAGACAAGAACGTTTGCCATGGGTTTCCTCCACTTGATATGTGTACTTGGACGTAGCTATGGTAGCACGCCGATGCCGAGCCTTCGCAGACGGAAGGGCCACGGCATATTTTGGAGGTAGGCACGGAGGCCAAGGCTGTCCCTTTTACACCATGTTGGTGCAAAGTAACCTGGCCCCCTTGCACCAGCTATTTGCCGGCAGCGCGCAGGGCTACGTAGGCGGCACCGATGATGCCGGCGTCGTTGCCGAGCGAAGCGACCTTGATGGGCGTCTCGCGCGAGGCGGAAAGCGCGTAGCGCTGGAAGTGCTCGCGAACGGCGTCGAGGTAGACATCGGCCGAGGCAGACGCACCGCCGCCGATCAGGAACATCTCGGGGTCGACCACGTTGGCAATAAGCGCCAGGGCGCGGCCGAGGTAGTCGGCCATGGTATCGGCCGCAGCCAGCGCGAGCTTGTCGCCCTCGCGGCAGGCCTGGAACACGTCCTTGGAATCTGAGGGGCCGGTGAGCTCGATGGGCTCGACGCCCGCCTTCTTGCACTCGGCAAGGTAGTTGCTCACCACACCGGTGGCGCTGGAATACTGCTCCAAGTGGCCATGGCCGCCGCAGCCGCAGGTGCGCTCCTCGGCCGGGTTCAGGCACATGTGGCCAATCTCGCCGCCAGCACCCACAACGCCCGATACCACGTCGCCGTTAACGATAACGCCGCCACCCACGCCGGTACCAATGGTGACCATCACCACGTTCTGCACGCCCTTGGCAGAGCCGAGCCAAACCTCGCCCATGGCGGCGGCGTTGGCATCGTTCTCATACTTAACGACCGCGTCGGGGCAGTGCTGCTGAATGGCGATTCTCAGCTCGGGCAGGTTAATGGCAATGTTGGCCTTAACCTTGGCATCGCCCGACGCCGGAATGGGGCACGGAACGGCCAGGCCAATGCCCGCCACAAAGGCGCGCGGAATCTGGGCCTTGGCGACCACCTGGTCGATAGCCTCGGTCACCGCGGCAAAGCCCGCAGCGTCAACGATGGGAGGCGTAGGCACGCTGGCCTTGGCCAGCAGGTTGCCGCCCTCGTCGAACAGACCCTCCTTAACCGAAGTGCCGCCGACGTCAATGCCGATGTAGTACTGCTTAGGTTCCATGGGAGCCCACCTTTCTCGTTTAAACATTGCCTGTATGGTACCGCTCCCAAGGCAAAAACCTACCAAAAAGGGACAGGTTTGTTTTGGCAGGTTTTATCTGGGAAAACGCAAATGGCCGCTCAACAGGCCGCGCAAGACCATCCCCAAAAATAAAGGCGCCGGGAGGCGGAGACTCCCGGTGCCCGTCAAAGGGACTATGTTGTCTGTTGGACCGCACGGTCCTTCGCGGCGATAACGCCGACTAGGCCTTAAGTGCCTGCAGCTGCTTGTGGATCTCGATGAGCTCCGTCGCCATGACGCGCATGGTCTCGGTGCCGGCCATCTGGTCCTCGGCATGCAGCAGAATCAACGGGGCCTCGCCGTTACGCTCGCCGTTGGCCTCCTTCTTCAGAAGCCCCATGTGAACATCGTGGCCACCGTTATAGGCCTCGTCGCCCTGCTTGATAAGCTCCTCGGCGGCGTCAAAATCGCCCTCCTTGGCCTTTTGCGCGGCATTGATGTACATGCTCTTGGCGGTACCGACGTAGCTGATGATCTCGAAGCAGGTCATCTGCAGTTCGTTCATATCCTCCATACAGAGCACCTAGCCCATCACGCTGACGCAGTGGTCGATGATGCCGACAGCGTTCATGCGGCCGTAGTCGACCATGTTGATGACCTCGACCGGAAAACGACCGGCGGCCTCCTTCTCAAAGTCGCCCTTGGTGTAGCCGATCTGCGGGCCAAGCAGCAACATGTCGCACTCGTCCAGGTGATCGTGGGCCTCGTTCATGGGACGAGCCTCGACCTCAATATCCAGACCACGGTTTGCAACCTCGGCCTGCATCTTCTGGACCAGCAGGCTCGTGGACATACCGGCATTGCAGCAGAGCATGATCTTCTTCATGGTTTCCTCCTTATAACTGCGCGGCGCGCAGACGACAACTGGTTTTATTCCTTGCGGCTATTGTGCCCGCCCCCCTGCATCTTTACACAAGGGAGAGAGCCGCGGGCACCGGCACCGCGTACCGGCGCCCGCAAAGGTGAAAGGGACGAACGTTAGGCGTTCTACTCGGCGAGAGCCTCCTGCTTGGCGATTGCCTTCTCGGAAATCTTCATAAAGGGCAGGTAGACGGCCATGCCAATGACAATCTCGAGAGCCTGCCACACGCCGGCGCGCCAGTCAAAGCCCGTAGCGAGCAGGGCATTGATGACGGGAGGCATGGTCCAGGGCACCTGAGCGATGCAGGGGCTGATGATGCCTGCGCAGGTAAGGCCATAGGTGATGCCGATGAACAGATCGGGGAGGAGGACAAACGGAATCATGAGCGGCAGGTTGTACACGATGGGGTAGCCGTAGATAACCGGCTCGTTGATGTTGAACAGACCAGGCAGGATAGCCATCTTAGAAACGGTCTCGGAAGCCTTGTTCTTGGAGAACAGGAGCGTGTCGAGCAGGAGCATGAGGGTGCAGCCCGAGCCGCCGATGAGGGCGAAGCTGTTAACGATCTGCATGTTCATGTAGTGATCGGGCTGGATGGTGCCACCGGCGGCAAAGGTAGCCATGTTGTCGACGATGAGCATGGTCAGGATCGGCTCGACGGTAGCGCCAGAGATGGTGGACTGGTGAATACCGACGCAGAACAGCAGGTTAGCAAGGGTGTAGATGAGGATAACAGCCCACGGACCGGCGTTCATGATGCTCTTGAGCGGGTTGGAGATGCACGTGGAGATGATGGTGCACAGATCGGTGCCGGCGCACACGGCGAGCAGGGCTGCGGCAAGAGCGAAGATTGCGAGGTTAAGCAGCATCGGAATCATGACGTTGAAGGAGTTGGAGACCGCGGGAGGCACGCCCTCGCCCAGCTTAACCTTGAGCTTCTCGACGCCAGAAATCTTGATGAAGAGCGAGACGGAAAGCAGGGCGATGATAATAGCCGAGAACAGACCGTTGGTGCCGGTGTTGGCAGTCGAAAGGGCGCCCGTGA
This sequence comes from uncultured Collinsella sp., assembly GCA_900552755.1. GTDB lineage: Bacteria > Actinomycetota > Coriobacteriia > Coriobacteriales > Coriobacteriaceae > Collinsella. Next base: position 3,351 of record USAY01000018.1, on the reverse strand, counting down.
CCTCGGCGGAGGTGATCTTGTCGGTGAGCAGTGGGCTCGTGGCGGCAAGCGAGGCGGTGATCTGCTGCGGCATCATGATGACGAAGGCAGAGATGGCGACGACCACGCAAGCGAGCGGGTTATCGAAACGCTTGTTCTTGGCGAGGCTGTAGCCAATCAATCCGGCCAAGATAATGGCAGAGACGTTGAGGGTGCCCAGCGTAATTGCCGAGCCCCACGTCTGAAGGTTGGCAAGGCCCGCCGCATCGAGCGGGAACAGAGGGAACACGACGTTGTTAATAAGAACCGCGATACCCGCAAGGATATAGAGCGGCGTGATGGTCGCGAAGGCGTCACGCAGGGAACGCAGGTGAACCTGGTTTCCCACCTTCGCAGAGACCTCGGCAAACTTGTCGAGGAAGCTCTTTCCGTTGTCACTGGCCATGATTGCTCCTAACTTTCAAATCCGGCCTTTTCCTATGCGCACGGTGGTCTGTCGCCCTCTGCCACCAGATGTGCCATGTGTTGCGCGCGGCGGCGCGCGGTCTGGGCGTTCGCCCGGTCGCTAATCAACCACGTGGGTCGTGGCGACCTGTTTGAGCCAGGCCGCCGACTTCTTAAGGCGGCGCTTGTAGCCGTCCATGAGATCGACCTCGACAAAGCCGTAACGATTCTTAAAGGCATTGGCCCAAGACCAGTTATCGATGACGGCCCAGTAGTGATAGCCCCGGCACTTGGCGCCCTCGTCGATGGCCTTGGCCACCCACTCCAGGTGCTGACGTACAAAGTCGACGCGGTAGTCATCCTGGATGGTTCCTTCGGCGTCACGGTTCTTGTATTCGTCCATGATGCCGATGCCGTTCTCGGAAACGAACCACTCAAGATCGGGGTAGTTCTTAGCGCAGTCCATGCCAAAGTCGTAGAGGCCCTGCGGGTAGATCTCCCAGCCGCGGCTCTCGTTCATAACGGCGTCGGGCCATACGTACTCGTCGGCAAAGTGCGGCAGGCCGTACTGGTCGACCTTGCTCGCCGGCGCCTGAACACGCGTGGGGTGGTAGTAGTTGCAGCCGAGCCAGTCGACAACACCCTGCTTAAGGATCTCTTGGTCGCCGGCGCGGAACGGGAGCTTAACGCCGCCCTCGGCCAGGCTGTCGAGCACGTCGGCAGGAAGCTCGCCCTTGGTGATGAGGTCGAGCCACCAGCGGTTGTTGATGCCGCTGGTCATGCGCACGGCCTCGAGGTCCGCCTCGCTGGGGTTCTCCTTGGTGTAGACCGGGGTAAAGCAGTTGATCATGCCGATCTTGGCATCGGCGCGAATAGCGCCCTCGTCATAGGCGCGACGATAGTTGGCCACGGCCAGCGCGTGCGCCAGCGAGATGTGATACTGCACGGTGCGGGCGCGGTTGAAGTCGTGGAGCTGCGGGAACCACACGCCCTCCTGATAGCGCTGCTCGGGCTCGACGATGGGCTCGTTAAAGGTGAACCAGTACTTAATCTCCTGGCCAAACTCGTGGAAGGCGACGTCGGCGTAATGTGCGTAAGCCTCGACAACCTCACGGCTCTCCCAGCCGCCACGGTTAAAGAGGTAGGTGGGCATGTCAAAGTGGTACAAGTTGACAAACGGCTCCAAGCCGGCTTCGCGAGAGGCGCGGAACAACTCGTGATACCACGCGGCACCTTCCTCGTTGAGGTTGCCGTCGGCATCGAGCAGACGGCTCCACTGGATGGAAGTGCGATAGGTATCCAGACCCAAGTCCTTCAAAATGCGAAGGTCTTCCTGGTACTTGGCCATAAAGTCATTGCCGGCGTAAGAGCCAACGCGGTTGTAGAACGAACCCAGATCCTGGATGGACCAGGTGTCCCACAGGTTCTCGAGCTTGCCGCCCTGGTTCCACTGACCCTCAGTCTGCGGGCCGGACATAGCAGCGCCAAAGAAGAAGTCGTTGGGCAGCTGATACTGTGCCATCAAAGTCCTCGCTTTCGTGTTCTAGAGCTTCCGGTTGGAGACGGGTTTGCTTTGGCAGGTTATCCGGCGCGGGCGCGCACCGGCCATACCGATATCCAACCCGCCAAAACAAAACCGTCCCCAAACGGTCGATCCTGTTGTGCGGAAGGATTCCGTTCGTTGCTTAAACTATAGCGCTCTAATTTTAAAAGTAAAGCGTCTTTTTCTTTTTTCTTTCTCGAACTTCTTAGATAAAAGTAATATGGATGCCCTGTTGAGGGTTATACTTACTTTTTGTATTCATATATGTCGGAAAGGAGGTTCCATGATTCCCAAATACGAGGCGATAGCTGCAGATATTCGTCGAAGTATCGAGGATGGCGCTCTTAAACCGGGCGACAAGCTTCCCACCGTCGTTGAGTTCTGTGAGCTCTATAGCGTTTCCAAAATCACCGTCAAACGAGCTATCGAGCAAATCACCGAGGAAGGTCTTATTACCAGCCGGCGCGGATCGGGTACCTACGTTAAGGACACGGCGGGACTTCCCGGCCAGGCGTTTTTCCAGGGCAAAAACGACCGTGCCCAGGGCTTTTCGTATGAGCACCGCGGGGAAAAGGTGACCTCGGTGGTCTACGATTTCTCGATTGTTAATCCACCAGCGGACATCGCAGCCCAGCTGGGAATTGCCGAGGATGACTTTGCCTATCACATCGTGCGCGTGCGTCAGGCCGACGAGAAGCCCGTCGTTATCGAGTACACCTACATGCCCCTCGAGTTGATTCCAGGCCTTAAAAAGAAGGACCTGTACGGATCGCTCTACCGCTTCATCCGCGAGCAATGTGGCCTGAAGATTTCGAGCTTTCACCGTACCATTCGCGCAGTGGCAGCAACCGAGGAAGAAGCCGAGCGTCTGGACACCGAACCCGGCTCTCCCCTGCTCGAGCTCACCCAGATTGGCTTTTTGGACAGCGGTGCCGCCTTTGAGTATTCGACCTCGCGCAACGTTGGCGACCGCTTTGAGTTGCACAATATAACGTTGGCGTAGGTTTTTGTAGTCATGCGGGCGCTCGTTTTGCGCTGCTTTGCGCGGCGCCCGCGCAACACAATGGAGGTATGAATATGTCCGATTTGATTAAACTGACGCCGATCTTCCGCAAGAAGATCTGGGGTGGCCGCCAGCTCGAAACCGTATTTGGTTACGACATTCCCGAAGGTCCCATCGGTGAGTTCTGGGCTATCTCGGCCCATCCCAACGGCGACTGCCAGATTGCTGAGGGACCGTACGCCGGCCACACGCTGTCGTGGCTGTGGGCCGAGCACCGTGAGCTTTTTGGCAATTGCGAGGGCAAGGAGTTCCCGCTGCTCATTAAGATTCTGGACGCCAAGGACGACCTTTCGATCCAGATTCACCCCAACGACGAGTACGC
>USAY01000017.1 GCA_900552755.1 uncultured Collinsella sp. | reverse complement strand
ATCAAGGCCGAGGAGCTGCTCGTAATCCACGACGAGCTCGACATTCCCGCCGGCGACGTACGTGTTAAGGTGGGCGGTGGCCACGCCGGTCACAACGGCCTGCGCTCCATCATCGACAAGATGGGCAGCCGCGACTTCAGCCGCATCCGCACCGGCATCGGCAACCCTCCCGGCAAGATGGCCGTCGCCGACTACGTGCTTAAGCAGCTGCGCGCCCGCGAGGCCGAGGATTTCCAGGACACCTGCGCCCGCGCCGCAGATGCCGCCGGTCTGGCAATCGTGCACGGCGTGGTCTATGCCCGCGACCATGTCAACGGCGCCGCCTCCGCCAACGGCAAGCACTAAAACCTATCATTTAGGAACAGGTTTATTTTGGCAGGTTTTACCTGCGGAAACGCCCCAGTTGCGGCATCGCAATCAACCGCGCGCCGACATACATGCATAGCATCCCAAAGGGGGCCTGCCTCATCACAACCCGAGGCCGGCCCCATTTGCCGTTTTACCTGATAAAACCGACCAAAATAAACCTCTCCCCCTTTGGTAGGCCAAAGTGGATAAACCCTGCTCCCAACCGCCGAAGACACACGTAAGTGACATGTCCATGAGGGTATAATTTGCACCGTATGTCTGCACAACGCCTGTGCGCGTACGGTTTTATTCGGGCTACCGTCCATTTCCGTGGAGGCACGGTTCGGCGGCCCTAACAAGAGAGGGGTTCTATGTATAAGATCCTGGAGAAGACGCAGTTCTCGGAGAAGGTGTTCAAGTTCCGCATCGAGGCGCCTGCAATCGCCAAGCATGCGCACGCTGGACAGTTCCTCATGGTTCGCGCCAACGAGACGGGCGAGCGCGTCCCGTTTACCCTGGCCGGCTGGAACGGTGACGAGGGCTGGGTCGAGTTCATCTTCATGGTGATCGGCAAGACCACCGAGATGCTTTCCACCTACGAGGCCGGCGAGTCGCTGCGCGACGTCGTGGGCCCGCTGGGCGTTCCCACCGAGATGGCCGAGGGCCCCTGCGCCGTCATTGGCGGCGGCGTTGGCCTGGCAATTGCCTTCCCGGTCGCCAAGCACCTGGTCGAGACCGGCCACGAGGTGCACGCCATCATGGGCGCCCGCACCAAGGACCTCCTGCTCATGGAGGACCAGTTCCGCGAGCTCCTCGACGAGGACCACATCCACATCACTACCGACGACGGTTCCTACGGCGAGCAGGGCGTTGTAACCGCTCCGCTGGAGCGCCTGCTGCAGGACAAGGCCGTGAGCCAGGTCTTCTGCGTCGGCCCCGTTCCGATGATGAAGTTCTCGACCCTCACCGCCCAGAAGTACGACACCCCCATCACCGCGTCGCTCAACCCCATCATGGTTGACGGCACCGGTATGTGCGGCTGCTGCCGCGTCGAGGTGGGCGGCGTGACCAAGTTCGCTTGCGTCGACGGCCCCGACTTCGATGCCACCCTGGTCGACTGGGATGACCTTCGTGCCCGCCAGGCCGCTTACCGTTCCGAAGAGGGCGAGTCCCTCAAGGCCTATGAGGAAAAGAGCTGCGCATGCCACTAGTTAACGGTCGTTTCGTTGCCGATATGAAGTCGCCCCGCACCCCCGATAACGAGGAGCCGGCTGCTGAGCGCGCCTGCGACTTCCGCCCCGTCGACAAGGGCTTCACCGAGGAGATGGCGCTGGCCGAGGCCGAGCGCTGCCTCAACTGCAAGAAGCCGTTCTGTGTTGAGGGCTGCCCCGTCAACATCAACATCCCCCGCTTTATCGAGCAGATCCGCGAGAAGGACTTCGGCGGCGCTCTCGATACCATCCGCGAGGACTCCATGCTTCCCGCCATCTGCGGCCGCGTCTGCCCGCAGGAGAACCAGTGCGAGGGCAAGTGCATCCGTGGCAAGAAGTCCGAGCCCGTGGCCATCGGCCAGCTCGAGCGCTTCCTGGGTGACCGCCCCGAGCTCGCGTCCACGCCCAAGATGGCTCCCAAGAACGGCAAGAAGGTCGCCGTCGTCGGTTCCGGCCCGTCCGGCATCACCTGCGCCGGCGAGCTCGCCCGCAACGGCTTTGACGTCACCGTCTTCGAGGCCTTCTTTACCGGCGGCGGCGTGCTGGTCTACGGCATCCCCGAGTTCCGTCTGCCCAAGGCGGTCGTCAAGCGCGAGATCGACGGCCTGGAGGACATGGGCGTCAAGTTTGAGTACAACTCCGTCGTGGGCAACATGGCCACGGCCGAGGAGCTGTTCGAGCAGGGCTTCGACGCCATCTACGTGGCGACCGGCGCTGGCCTGCCCAAGTTCCTCAACGTCCCCGGCGAGAACCTGCCCAACGTCTTCTTCGCCAACGAGTACCTCACCCGCGTGAACCTGATGAAGGCCAACAAGTTCCCCGAGTACGACACCCCCACCAAGCACGGCAAGAACGTCGTCGTCTTTGGTGGCGGCAACGTGGCTATGGACGCCGTCCGCACCGCCAAGCGTCTGGGCGCCGAGCACGCCATCATCGCCTACCGCCGTACCGAGGACGAGATGCCCTGCCGTCGCGCCGAGCTGCACCATGCCAAGGCCGAGGGCGTCGAGGTTCTGCCGCTCGTCTCCCCGCTCGAGTTTGTCGCTGGCGAGGACGGCTCCGTGTGCGCCGTCAAGGTCCAGAAGATGGAGCTCGGCGAGCCTGACGAGTCCGGCCGTCGTCGCCCGGTGCCCATCGAGGGCGCCATCGAGGAGATCCCCTGCGACGTCGCAATCTCGGCTATCGGCACCAACGCCAACCCCTTCGCAAAGAAGATCGGCGGCAAGATGGAGCTCAACAAGTGGGGCTACATTGTTGCCGACGAGGAGACCGGCCAGACCACCGATCCCCGTATCTGGGCCGGCGGCGACATCGTCACCGGTGCCGCTACGGTCATTCTGGCGATGGGCGCCGGCAAGAAGGCCGCCGCTTCCATCACCAAGAGCCTACTGGGCGAGTAATCATCCGCAGCGCTAGCTACCAAACGGCAAAGTCCCCGTCGAGCACACGCCCGGCGGGGACTTTTTCTATGCCGGCCGACTACCACAAAGGGGACAGGCACCTTTGTGGTGGTTGGGGACTGGTCGGCAAACCAATTCCGGCGTTTGTCTCAATCTGTAACAGTTAGACCCTGTTGAGCCTTGTAGTTGTTACAGATCAAGATATTGTGCGAACATCCACCTGTTCATCTCAATCTGTAACAGTTAGAGGTCAAATTCCCCGCCTGGTGTTACAGATCGAGACATTAGATTGGCGGCCATTCGGTTCATCTCAATCTGTAACATCTAGAGCCGTTTTGGGCAGTTTGGTGTTACAGATCGAGATTTTACTGAGGCCGAGAACGAGAGCCGTCACCCAGCTCTAATGCTTGCGGCGCTTGGTCGCGGCGATGCCGGCTGCGGCAACGGTTGCACCGGCGATGCCCAGGGCAGCGACCGTCATCGCGGCGGAGTCACCCGTGCCGGCAAGCTCCGTGCCACCGGACTTCTTGCCGTTCTTGCCCTTACCCTTGGACTTGTTCGTCGTCACCGTGGTCGTCGTCGAAGTCGAACTGCCCGCAGGGACCCCGGCGCCACCAGAGCCATCCGTACCGCCACCCTGCTCGCCGCCGTCAGGCGTCGGCTCAGGCTCCGGCTTCAGACCGGGATCGGGCGTCGGCTCAGGCGCCGGCTCATCGGTCACCGTAATCGTAATGTTCAGACGCTCGGAATACTCGCTGTACGACATGCCAGGGCGCTGTGCCGCAATGCGCACATACATGTTGCTATCGAGCGCAATAGGCTCGGTGTACTTTACGCGGCCTTCGTCACGGCAGGGGCAGGTGTCGTTGGTGGTGTACCAAATCGTCGTGCCATCCTCGGCAGAAAGCTCCAGCTTCGTGCCCTTGGGCACCGTAATGTAGTTCTCCTTGGGCGACCATGCACCAAACGTCGTCGCACCAATCGTCGCCACCGGTCGCGCCGGTCGCACTGCCTCGGCAGACACGCGAACGTCGACCTGCTTGGACAGCGCCGTGCCGTCCACCGCCGCCGTCAACGTCGTCAAACCGGGCAGAGCACCATGCAGCACAAACGTCGCCGCGCCGTCCTCGCCCGTCACGGCCTGGTTGGCATCGACAGAGCAGATAGCCGAGGACTCCAGCCCAACACTAACCTTGGCGCCCGCAAACGGCTTGCCCGCCTTATCGGTCACGTGCGCCACCAGCTCAAAGTCACTGCCCTCAAGCATGGTCACGGCCTGCTCCACGTTGAGCTTGAGTTTGTCGGCACGAACGCCCACGACAAGCTCGCCGCTTGCCCAGCGCGCCATGGCCGTGCCGGCGTAGTTGCGAGCACCGTCGAGCTCAAACGACACCGTCGAGCCCACCTCACACGCATCGGCATAGCGAATACGCAGCACGCGCGACAGCGGCTTGCCATTGGGATCGTCCTGCTTATCGAGCCACGTATACGTCACGTCGCCCAAGCCCTGCGCGCACAATGCGGCCAGGGTATCGTCACTCGCATCCATATACTGCGCAAACTCAACCTCGACGCAATCGGTATAGGCATGGGCCGAAGCCACCTCGGGCGCCGCCGTCGACGCCAAGCCAATGTTCACCTCAGTCTGAATCGGCGGCACGCGCAGCCAGGCCGAACGCGCCTCCTCATACCCGTCCTTGGTCACGCGCACCTGATACCAGCCGGTCGGCGTATTCCAGTTGTACGCACCGTCCGCACCCGTTGCAAGCGGATTGTCCTGCTCATACTCCTCGGCATCCCAACGCACTGCATTGGTACCGGCCGCATCGTCGGCGCTCCACAGCTCAACCGTCGCGCCTTCAACCGTATTGGACAGCAGGCCCTCGTACACCACGCCCGCAGGGTCGGGTGCAGCCTTGGCAGCCACATTGCGATAACGCGCCTCGAAGATCGACTGCATCTTCTCGTCCGAGATCAAGCCGTCCTTGTTGGCCTTGTAGACCTCGGTATCAGTCAGCTCGCCCCAGTTGACCGTAATACGATTCTGGCACGCGCGCTCCACCTGCTCGCAGGCAACATCGTAGGCGCATTCGGCATTGGTCAGCTTAATCGCGCGCTCCGAACCTACGCTGGTCGAAGCCGCGTCATAGGCAGCGCCCACCACGGTACCCGCCGAACCGGCCGTCAGCACGCCGGCGATTGTCATAATGGAGCCCACCGCCACATCGGTGCTGTCGTGGCAGAGCTGGCGATGCAGCAGATCCTCAAACGCACGCGCCTTCTCCATGGCGTCGCGCAGCGCGTAAATGCACTTCCAGTCGTCCTCGGTCTTCTCGGGCTTGGCAAGCAGGCGCGTATGCTGAAGCTCATAGCCCTCGCGCTCGCCCTTCACCTTCTGCATACGGACGTTCACGTTCTCCCAGTTCTTGCTGGCATCGTTCACGCCGTAAATGCCGGTAAAGATGCCGATGCCCTGGGTCGCCGCGGGAAACGCCTGGCCGGCCGCCTTCCACGCATCGGTCTTAAAAACCTGTCCGAACATCTCGCACTCGATCTTATAGCTCTTGAGCGAACGAATCGTGCGGATGAGCTTCATATGGGCGCTCACGTCGCCGTTACGCTTCCAAGCCATAAGCCAGCCGCGAATCGTAGAGTTATTGAGGCTATGGACCACATTCCAGTTATCGTACAGATTGTCCAGAATGTCACACTGCATGGCGATCGAGTTAAACAGAAGCGCCTGGTTCTTGTTGTTATTGGAGTTCTCGATAAACTCCGACTCGATATAGGCCGTCTGCTCGCCATCGGGCGCGGCGACCTTAAAGCCCTTGACGGTATCGTCGTCAGCCGCCTTGTAGCTCAGTGAGCTGCCGAGTGCCTGGCCCAAATCGTTAAACCCGCTCGTCGACTGGCCGTTGTACTCGCTGGCCTTAATGCCCGCACACTTGCTGAGCGCCGCAGCGGTTGCGTCATTCCAGCTTCCATATTGGTTGAGCTGGCCGATACCCATCGACTGGCCCACCAGATCCTCGGCCTGCTGGGCAATAAACTCCGCTCGCGATGCATGGTCGACGAGCTCCTTGATGGCGGCCGCATCCGCAGCGTTCGCGCCCTGGGCCGCCGCGAGTTCCTGATACCAATCCTCGCTGGTGCCGTAAGCATCCTCAAAGATCATCTTGTCCACATTGACGCCATAGCTGTCGCCCTGCTGGGTCAGCAGCGCCGACGACCCGCCGACCGCGGCCTTGAGCTCAGCCGCAAACTGCGCGGCCTCGTCGTTGCCAGTACCATCACCCTCGCCGTCGCTGGCGGCAGGGGCGCGACGAGCCTTACGGGCAGCTCCACCTTGGGCTTCGTCCTCTTTACCGTCCTTGTCCTCCTCGGCAAACGCATCGGCGACCATCTGGTCAATCGCGTCGTTAAAGGCCTCGTCGACATCATTAAACGAGTTATCCATCATATACTCGTGCCACTGCTGCACGGCATTCGAGAACTCCTGCTGGCGCTCCTCGGCCGCGGCGGAATGCTTTTTGGCCGAAGCGTTGGCGTCAAAACTCAGCATGGTCATAAGCTGAGCATTGGAGATGCGGTAGGTCTGCGGCATAAAGATTTGCTCAAAGTTGCCGCAGTTCACATAGGTCGAGTCATTCGCCTTGTTAAACTCATTAAGCAGCTTAAGGTAACCCTCGTCCACATACTCCGCCGCATAGCGCACGCGGGTGCCCTCGCGCGACTTTTGAGTCAGAGGAATCGTCACCGTCTTGCCATCCACGCAGTCCACGTACAGGTCGAGCGTGTCGGCGGCCTCTTCGTTTCCCACCTCGAGCGTAATATCGAACGTCCAGTAGGCGTTCTTCTTTTGCGGCAGATGGTGGAAGGTCCACAGGCTCTTACCCGTGTCCTTGCCGTCCTTGACCAGGTTTTGCGTACCGCCACGATACGTCACATCAAAGTTCCAGACCGAAGCACCCGGAACATAGCGCACATAGTTGCGAGCCGTCACCTCTGCGGCAGCGGCGGCGACATCGGTCGAGCCCACGCGCGCTTCGAGCGTCACACGCTCGGCGGCAAGCGTATCCTGCGGCAGTTCGTATTCAATCTTGGCACGGCCGAGTTTATTGGTCTTGCCGGTGTACTTTGCAGCCGACGAGCCCGTCCCCACGGTGAGCTGCACGCTCTTGCCCGGCGCTGCATACACGTAGGCCACATTGCCCAGCAGGCTGTGAACGTCGGTGTTGTCGACCTCGATGCGCGATCCGCTAACCTCGAGTGTGGTGCTTCCCAGCGGCAATGTCACCTCGCCCAGCGTAATAAGCGGCGAGACGGCATAGATGCCCGCGGCCTTAGGCTTAAAGCGCACAAACACATCGGCGCCCGCACTCTTCTTCATATCGAGAACGAGGTTGTCGCCCTCCCAAGTTGTGGCAGCCCACATGGCATCGGAGCTGGCGCCGGCTTCGCGAGCGCCTGCGGACACATCCTCGACGGCATCCTTGGCCAGAGGAATCTCAATCTTGGCAGCCTGGCTGTCCTTGAGCTCGTAATGAATGCGCAGCTCGGTCTCCGCGCCAACGACCGCGGACGAATCAGCGATAACCGAGCCCGCCGTCAGCCCGCGCTCGGCACGATACGTCTCCACGTCAAACGTGGGGACGTCGAGCGTCACGTCGAGCTGTTTGCCGTCCTCAATCTTCACCTGCTTTTGCGCGATATGCTTACCCACGGTCAGCCCTAGGCGGCTAAACGTGGAATAGCTCGTCGCTTGGATGTCGTAGCTCGTCTTGTTAAAGGCGACGATGGTGTACGAACCGGCCTTAAGGCGCGGCGTCTCGGCCTTCATGATAGGCGTGGTGCCATCGTCTTCGTAACCCATCAAATAGGTGACGCCGTCGGCGACTAGCTTGCCGTCGGACGTACGGAACACCAGCACGCGGTTGGCGCCCTGGTAGTCGCCCTTGGTCGTGACCGTCGCCGTGCCCCAGGGTTTCAAGTCGATATCGACCTTGCCGGCCGAAGGCTTCACCGTCGCCGTCGCCCCACCCAGCTTGAGGCTGTCTTTGGGCTCGAGCGTTATCTCCAGATCCTGGTCTGCATCGGCAATGGCCTGCGACACCACGAGCGCTGTACCCTGGATACGGAAGTCGTTTTCCTTGTCACCCTTGGCAGGCTTAAGCGTCTTGCCGCCGCTCTTCACCGTCAGATCGATGTTATCGAGACTATCGAGCTCAATGCGTTCGGTCTTATCCTGGCCCACAATCGGTTCAAGAAAGCCCACGTTGAGCTCAATCGCGCGCGAAGCCGGAATCTTGGTAAAGTCCTCCGCCTTAATGTCTCCGATATTCCATGTGCCCGTCATCTGGTCGCCCGGGCGCGCCAGCACCATGTCATAGTAACCGCTGAGCGAAATGCGCAGGGTGGCTGCCGTCTTGGAGAGGGCGTCCGCTGTAAAGCTGCCGTCATCGCCAACCGCCAGCGGCGTGGACTGCCCCGCCTGCACGAGCACGGCCGCCGCGCCCTGGGGAAGTTTGCCCGTGATCTGGGCCGCCTCGCCCATCCACTCAAACGTGTAGGCAGGCTTCGAGGAATCGACGGAGTCCTTGCGATCGGCCACGGCATCGGCAAGCTTTTTGACCATCGAGGGGTTGCCAGCCGAATCGGTCGCATAGGCATAGATGGTCTGGCCTTCACTAAAGGGAATCGCATACGTTACGCCATCGATTGTCACGCGCTCATTATAGTCGCCCGGATAGCCCGCCTCACCAAGCTGAAGATCGGGGTTCATCACGCGCAGGGCAACGGCATTATGGTTCGTCTCGTTTCCGTATCTCGTGTTCTCAAAAGCTCCCCACTCTATCATTTCCACGCTTTTGGGTAGCACAATCTCTTTGCCGGCAATCGCAGGATCAAGAGAGGCGAACGCGTGCGCTCCGATATATTTAACGCCGTCGCCGATCGTCACCGACGACACATGCGAGCACCCGTCAAAGGCATTGCGCTCAATCCGCTCCACCGTGCCCGGCACATTGATCTGCGTAAAGGTGAGCACTGTTGTGTCCGAGACATAGAACTGTGGCACGCCGCAATAGGCGAATGCAAGATAGTCGATAGTTTTGACCGAAGGCGGCAGCGTTGCCACCACCTTGTCGTCAAGTTGTTCACATTCCTTAAAGGCCTGCTCGGGAATCGTGGTAAAGGCCGCGTTGTTGGGCCAGGTTACCGTTTGGAGCGTCTTGCTTTTGTAGAATGCATAGCTCTTGAGCTCCTCGACCGAATCGGGCAGTGCGATCTCTTTGATGCTGCTGCCGCCCAAGCCTCCAACCGAGCGGACATGCGAATTAGGGGCGAAGGTGATCGATGTGAGCGCAGCGCTTCCCATACCCGTAAGGCTTACGACATTTTGTCGTCGATGGTCGAGGGCACCTCCAACGTGGTAATGCCCGCATCGCCATACTCGATAGAAATTTCGTTGGTGAGGTTATCAATCGAGAAGTAGTACTGCGCGGGGGTCTGCTCGCCGGCCACGTAGCCATCGTCGTATTCGTCCTTTACGCCCGTGGCGCCCTTCGAGGTCATCCAGAGCCCAAGATCCTCATTCCAGGTTGCTTCGGCTTCGGCGGTCTCCTCTTGTTTCTGCTGCTCGGCGAGTTCCTTACCCTCGACAAGATCGGTGGCGAGCGTACCCACGGGCGTGCTCTCGGTCTGCCCGGCGCCCGTCAGGCCCGCCGCCGATGCAATCTCGGAGGCCGGGGGCGTAGGGGTGTCACCGGCCTCGAGCGCTGTGGGGTCGGCAGCGCCGGCATCGGGCGTGGGGTCGGCGGAAGCAGAGTCTGACGCTTGGGCGTCAGCCGAATCGGCGGAGGTGGCGTCGTCCGCATGGCCGTTATCCGTCTGCACAAAGGTGCTATCGGTGGTGAGGGTCTCGGCAAACGCGCCCGCGGGCAACGAACCCGTCACCATGGTGAGGGTCACCGCGGCAACGGTCAGGCGGCAGCAAAGCGCTCGAACAGTGGTCCACCTCATGGTCGTTCCTTTCCTGCAAACCAAAAGTCATCCAGCGTAATCGTCGTCCAAAAACAAAGCGAACGGTAGGTTCATATATACGAACCTACCGTTCTACCTGCGCAAACCACCACAAAGGGGACAGGCATCTTTGCGGTGGTCCTGGACTCGGCCGGTCGGTTTGTCTCGATCTGTAACAGTTAGAGGTCAAATTCCCCGCCTGGTGTTACAGATCGAGACATTAGATTGGCGGCCATTCGGTTCATCTAAATCTGTAACATCTAGAGCCGTTTTGGGCAGTTTGGTGTTACAGATTGAGATTTTGCTGAGGCCGAGAACGAGAGCCGCTACCCACCCCTAACGCTTGCGGCGCTTGGTTGCGGCGATGCCGGCGGCGGCGACGGTCGCGCCGGCGATGCCTAGGGCGGTAACCGTCATTGCGGTGGTATCCCCCGTGGTAGCCAGGACAGCGTCGCTCTTCTTGGCCTGCGCGGCTTTCTTAACCGTTTTGGTCGTGGCGGTTGTCGTGGCCGGCTTGGCCGCAGGCTTGGTCTCGGGTTTCACCTCAGGCTGCGGTGTCGGCTTGGGATCCGGCGTAGGCTGCGGGTCGGGAGTCGGCGTGGCTTCGGGCGTAAACGCCAGATCGGTGTTGAGCCACAGGGTGTAGATCCAGCCGCTGTCCTCATCGGAAACGCTATCCGCGACCTGGTAGCCGCACTCCTGGCCGTTGATCACCAGCTTGGTGTCGGACGTAAAGTAGAAGCCGCGCGCGGACTTGAGGTAGATACCGTAGCGATAGGTCACGCCGGGCTTAAAGACGTCGATGTGATTCGTGATGTTCTGATCCCAGAACTTCTGAGAGTTCACTTCGCTGCCATCGCTGCCCGTCCAGAACTCACACTGAGGAAGGGAGTTGGAGCCCGTCGGAACATTCGCCGTAAAGACCGGCTTATCGCCCGCCTTGAAGGTGGTCGTGGCGCCGTTGATCTCTATAACGTCGATGGCACGCCATTCGTCGATTGGCTGCTCGCACAGCATATTGTCAGCGTTTGGGGCGAAGACGCCGTTGACGGTCTTGATGTGGTGCGCCCAATGACCGTTGACGTTCATATTGCAGTCATCGGCCACGGTATTGTCGCCCTTGAGCCTCAGCTCAACGGAGTACATGTAGAACTTGCCCTCTTCGAAGTGTTCGATCCTCCTCGCGCCCGTCGGATACTTGGCAGGGTCGGAATACCAGAAGGCAACGGGCGTGAGCTCCGCAGGGTCGCTGCCATCCATTTCCTCCCAGCACTCGTAGGCGATCTCGTACTTGTCGGCATCGGCGGCGGGGATCGTCGCGGTCGCGCGCGGCGCCTCGCCGGGCGCGTAGTCGGTCTTCACGTCGTTGACGTTCAGGTTATGGAGGGCTTCGTTTTCCGATGCAACAAGCGTAATTTCGCTATTGATGACGTAGCGGAGGTAATAGTCGTCCCTGGTTTCGTTGACGGTAATCGAGCTGCCCGCGTAGCCGTTGTCACCTTCATAGTCGGTGCTGGTATACGTCAGTGCCGCGCCAATATAAAGATCCTCATTGCGCGTGAGTCGATACGAGCCGCCTGCCGCGCCACCCGTAAAGGTCAGCGTCAGCCTCATGTGATCGCCAACAGGCTCAAAGTGAGCCGTCACATCGGACATAGATGTGTCCTGGACTTCAGCCAGGGTGCCCGAAGCAGCATCGGCCCGGTAGTACTTGGTTTCGACAAGTTCGCAGAGCGGCTCATCCGGCATGCCGCCCTCAACATCGGGAAAATCATAGGTATACGGCTGGCCCTTTTCGAGCGTGATGTTGTCCGAAAGCTTGCAGTCCGTATCGTGGCGGACCACGGTCGTGTTGACCTTAACACCGCTCCCGCCTGTCACATCGGTCACGCCACAGGGCATGATAGCGTCGTTTGCCGACGAGCTGTCGGCGCCGCCAAGAGAGCCGTCTTGGTCAGCAGCGCCCGCATCTTTGCCGTTGCCGCCGGTGCGTCCTGCTGATCTTGCTGAGCTTCTGCCGTGGACGGTGCCGCCGGAGCCGCGTCAGTCATCGGCGCAGCCGGAGCCACCGGTACCGGCGCCGGAGCCGCCGTATCCTCCGCAACCGTCGGCGTCACCGGAGCCGCGGCAACCTCATCCGTCCCAGCGGCGGGATCGGCGCATTCCGTCGCCAGCGCCACGCTCGGCAGCAGCAACTGCCCGACCATAAGCGCACACGCGCCGGCGCAAGCTATTTTGGCACCCACACAACGCCAGGTACCGTGAACCAGCGAGCAGGTGGACTCACGCTGAGCTTGCTTGTCAAAGTGGCTTACGTTCATAACGGCCTCCTTGGTCGTAGGGACATGCCACCACAAAGGTGCCTGCCCCCTTTGTGGTGGTCCTGTACCACCAAGATGTGCCAAATGACTCCATATGCCTAGGTTCGTAGATGTGAACCTAGGCCTCTACCTGCGGTTTAATTCAATATGATTTCGCCATCGCCACACTCGTCCCGGGAACGCTACAATCGAGGACACGATTATTCGTCCACCCAAAGGACCGTCCTTGAACCTGAGCAGGTCTAAAATCAACGCGCTTCTGGCACTCGCGCTCTTCACCTTCGCCTTCCTTGCCGCCGAGTTTCGCTTCGACGTCAACGTCGGGCTGCTCGCCGGTGCCGAACGCGTTGTGATCGCACAGGGCTTTATCCTTGGCGCCAGCGTCATCGGCTTTATCGGATATGCACCACTGCTCGGTCTCGCCCAACGCAAAGGCCAGCCCCAGGCAGTTGTCAGCGCCGCCGTTCCCATCGCCATCCTGGGATTGACCCAGATCCAGTCCCCCACGGGTTCGCTTGCCCTCGAGATTCTGGGCTGCCTCGCATTCCTCGGACTCGGCCTGTTGGGTGCCGCAGCGCACCACGCCTTTTCGTTGGCATTCCAGGATGATCCCAAGCTCGCCACTGGCGCAGGAGCGGCCTATGCCGCGGGCATCCTGATACAGTTCGCCATCAACCTGCTCAATTGCGGCGGTATCGCAGAGCTTATTGTCCTTGGCACAGCGACTATCGCCATCTCCGCCCTCATCGTCGTTCCCCAAAAGGCTGCTGAGAGCTCCTGCCCCGCCATCAATCCCTTTGCCGAGCCCTCACATGCCCTCGTCAAACAGGCATGCTGGAGCATCGTGCTCGTCATAGTTCTTGCCTGCTTGTTCTCGACCCTCGACAACGTGGTCACACTCTCCAACGCCCACGGCACCATTGCCGTGCAGACCTGGCCGCGCCTCTTTTTGGCGGCAAGCGGCCTTGCCGCCGGTCTTATCTTTGATCTTGCCGAGCGCCGCTACATGGGACTTGTCATGCTCGGCATCGCCGTGCTCTCGACCATTTCCATCCTGGCCGTGGAGGCCGGCGCCGATCCCAACCTGGGCCTTGTCGTCTTTTATCTGAGTTCGGGCTTTTTTGTCACGTTCTTTACCGCCACCTTTACACAGCTGGCACCGCGCATGCATGCGCCCGCCCTTTGGGCTGGCATGGGCCGCGCCGCCAACAATGTATGCGCTTTCACCACATCGGGCATCTCGCTTGCTCTCGTGACCTCGGATAACGTTGCCCTCATTATGATCGGTGCGCTCGTTTTGCTCGTCGCCGCCTGCGCGGCGTTTGTAGCCGCGGGCCTGTTCCGCCTGCCCCAAACCGAGCGGGAGCGCGAGCGCGAGCAGCTGGCAGAAGAAGCACTCGCCGCCCCCACCATCGAGGAGCAACGCCAGGCCTTCATCGCCAACCACGCTCTCACCCCGCGCGAAGTCGACGTGCTCATAGCCGTGACCCAGGATGAACGCCCGCTCAAGCAGGTTGCCGAGGAACTCGGTATCTCGATGCGCATGGTACAGCGCCACCTGAGCTCCATCTACCAAAAGACCGACACGCAGACGCGCGCCGGTCTCACCAAGGCCTTCCCCTCGGCCTAAAACAAAAACCACCGCAAAGGTGCTTGTCCCCTTTGTGGTGGTTATTGATCGGCTAGCCTTCGAGCTGCGCTACCTTGTAGCGGTAGGCAGCGGCGATGACATCTTTGCAGCCCTCGCGGCCCAGCTTGGCGCGGTTGACGACGATGTCCTTGCCACTCGTCATCTTCCACTTTCCGGCGCTGTAGCGCTTATAGAACGCCTCGCGCGCCTTCTGCTGCTGCTTGACCAGCTTGGCGCCCTTCTTTTTGTTAAGGCCGCGCTTCTTGCGCACGATCTCGACGCGGTCCTCAAAGGGTGCGGTCACCAACACGGCAATGTGGTTGGGATTGTTACGCAGCAGGTAATCGGACAGACGGCCTTCGATAATGCAGCTCTCGGTCTCGCCCAGATCCAAAATCACCTGGCTCATCTTTTGGAACAACTTGTCCGAGTACGAACGTGCATCGTAGCGGTCGGGCAGAAACGCCATATTCTCCACGGCCAGGCGCTCGTCGTAGGCAGCCATCTTGTCGAGCGACTCGCCCGCGCGCAGCGACGCGCGCACCAGCAGCTCGTTATCGTACAGCGGAATCCCCAACTCGTCGGCAAGCATGCGACCAATCTCGTGGCCCTCGGCGCCAAAGTCGCGCGCGATGGTAATGACCACAGGATTCTTCTTATTCTCCAGATCGCTCATCGCGATTCCTTTCTAACAAATGAAAAATAGGCGATTCCTGATTCCCATTTTGTCACTTACGACCGTCCTGGTTTCCCAAGTGCGGCAGATTGCCCCGAAAGAGGAGCGCCGCGTACTAAATGTACGCAAGTGACGATTGAGGGGCAAGGTGCCGTGCTTGGGGAAGCAGGACTATGCGGCTACGATACGACGTTGATACGCTCGGACCAGCAGCGAGATACCAAAGTTGAGCACAAAGTACATCGCAAACACCAGGCCGTAGAGCATAAGCACCTGCGACAGGTCGATCGCGTGGGCCATCACCACGTTTGCCGTGTACATGAGCTCGGCCACGTTAATGCCCGAAAGATACGAGCTGTCCTTAATGACGGTCGTGCACTGGCTAAACAGCGCCGGAATGATCGTCTTAAACGTCTGAGGCAGAATGATGTAGCGCATGGTGGCAAAGAAACCGAAGCCCTGGCTCTGCGCTGCCTCAAACTGGCCGCGCGGAATCGAGTTGAGGCCGCCGCGCACAATCTCGGCCATAACAGCGCTAGTAAACAGCGTAAAGGCGATGGTCGAAATCACAATGTCCAAACCCTGCACCGTAAAGTAGATAAACAGAATCCACAGCAGGTTCGGCGTGCAACGGAACAACTCGATATAGGCGCTCACCAAAATACGGAATGGGCGGGGCGCATAGCTTTTAACGAGCGCCAGCACCGTGCCAAAGATGAGCGAGAAAAAGATCGACAGCGCCGAGATCTCGATGGTCTTAACAAAGCCGCCCCAAATGTAGAGCAGGTTGGTCGCGTTGAAGATTTCCATGCGCTAGGCCTCCTCTACGTTGTCGAGCCCCAGCTCGGCCAGGCTCACGCCGCGCGGACGCTCCTTGGAGCGGCGCTCGAGCCACTGCACCAGCATGGCGAGCGGGAAGCAGATGATGAAGTACATAAGGCAGCAGACGATGTATCCCTGCAGGTAACCGTACAGACTCACAAAGTTGTCGGAACGGTACATAAGGTCGCCGCCGGCCACAAGCGCCAGCACCGACGTGTTCTTAACCAGGTTGAGCGCCTGGTTACACAGCGGCGGCAGAATGATCTTGAACGTCTGGGGCAGCACGATGTACCAGTACGCCTGCGCACGGGTGAAGCCCTGGCTCTGGGCCGCCTCCATCTGACCGCGCGGAACCGCCTCGATACCGGTGCGGATGACCTCCGAAATGTAGGCCGCGTGATACAGGCCCACACCCAAGAAGCCCAGCACGAACGGCGCAATGCGCACCGGCTGGTCGGCACCGGTTATGGCCTGCAAAAACTGCGGACCGGCCATGTACATAAAGAGCACCTGCACGGGCAACGGGGTGTTCTGGTAAAACTCCACGTACACGCGACTAATGGCGCGCAGCACGCGCGAGCGAGTGGTAGAGAACACGCCCAGCAGCGTGCCCAGCACCAGCGACAGCAGCAGACCGGCAACGACCACCTGCAGCGTCACACCAAAGCCCTCCCAGAAGGGCCCCATGTTTTGAAATGTCGTCGACCAACGGTCGGCGTCAAATAATCCTTCGAGCATTTGATTCCTTCCTTGGACGATGCGCCTATACAAGACCCCAGGTCTTGACCTCTTGGTCGAGCCAGCCGTCGGCCAGACGATCGCAAATCACCTGATCGACCACGGCCGAAAGGTCGCAACCCTTCTTGGTCGCCACGCCGTAGCCCTGCTCGCCAAACTTAACCTCGGGCTGCAGCAGCTCAACGGTCTCGTTCATGTAACCGGCCAGCGTGGAGCGGTCCATGGCAAAGACGTCGATATTGCCGGCGTCGAGGGAGCTCTTGATGATGGGGTAGCCGCTAAAGGCCCTAAACTCGGGCTTGCAGCTAAAGCCGTTGTCCTTGATCATCTGCTCGATTAGGCTCTGCGTGGTAGCGCCCTGGCTCACGCCAATGACCTTGCCGTCCAGGTCCTCAATCGAGGTAAAGCCCGAACGCTTCTTGACCATAAGTCCCACGTAGTCGGTGCGGTACGGCGTCGAGAAATCCCAGCTCTCCTTGCGCTCGTCGGTGATGGTGTAGGTCGCCGCGACCACGTCAAGTTGGCCGTTATCGATCAGCGGGCCGCGCGTCTTGGGCGTTACGTCGGTAAACTCAACAAGCTCCTGAGCGCGAGCCTCCTTGTAGCTCACGCCAAAGACGGCAGCGGCGATCTGGTAGCACAAATCGACTTCCATGCCCTCAAAGCTGCCCTTGGCGGTGTCGTAATAGCCATAGCCGGGAACGTCCTTCTTAACGCCGGCATTCAGATGGCCACGCGACTTGATGGCCGCAAGCTTGGACCCTTTGTCGGAGCCCTCGCCGCTGGTGGAGTCGCCGCAACCGGTAAGCACGGTCCCCGTCAGCGCAAGCATGCCGGCGCCCGCCAGCTGCAAAAAGTGACGGCGCGACATGGCCGCCCTCGTCATATCCGTCATGTCCATCACCGCGCCTAGTGCAGAATCTTGGACAGGAACTCGCGGCAACGCGGGTTCTCGGGGTTATCGAAGAAGTGCTCGGGCGTGCCCTCCTCCAGGATGCGGCCGTCCTCCATAAAGATGACGCGGTCGGCCACCTGGCGCGCAAAGCCCATCTCGTGCGTCACGCAGATCATGGTGATGTCCTCCTGCGCGAGCTCGATCATAACGTCCAGAACCTCCTGGACCATCTCGGGGTCGAGCGCCGAGGTCGGCTCGTCAAACAGGATGATGGGCTGCTTGGTGCACAGGGCACGGGCGATGGCGATACGCTGCTGCTGACCGCCCGAGAGATTCTGCGGATACTCGCCGGCCTTATGAGCCATGCCGACGCGCTTGAGCGCGGCGATGGCGATCTCGGTCGCCTCCTCCTTGCTCTTCTTTTGCAGCTTGATGGGCGCGAGCGTCAGGTTGCCCAGCACCGTCATGTTGGGATACAGGTTGAACTGCTGAAACACCATGGAACTATACTTGCGAGCCATCTCCAGGTGATTCTTTTTGGTGAGCGGCGTACCGTCGATGACGACCTCGCCCGAAGTGGGCTCCTCCAGATAATCGACGCAACGGATGAGCGTCGACTTACCCGAACCGGAAGGCCCGATCATTACGAGCTTCTCGCCGCGCTTGACGGTGAGATTGATATCTTTGAGCACATGCAGGTCGCCAAAGTACTTGTTGAGATGCTTGATCTCGATCATGTCTGCCATGAATGTCCCTTCCCTGCGTTTACACGAGTTGAACTATTGTACGGAAAGAACCACGTTTCCGCAGCCCACACTACATTCCCGTAAAGAACCCGCAACCTTCCACCTGCTCGTTGGCACTCATTGGGGACAGGCTTAAATGAGTACCCGCTCATTGGGCACTCATTTAAGCCTGTCCCCAATGAGCGCCTAGCCCAGCAAAAAGGGGCGCGACCATGACGGCCACGCCCCCTCAACATCAACTATGTACCGCTCGGTCCTTACGCAAGCTTTGCGCCAACAATCTTGGCAGCCGCAGGCTTATCGAAGTTGCCGCCGGTTGCCTTGCCCAGGGCACCCATGACCTGGCCCATCTGCTTCTTGGACGTGGCACCCAGCTCGGCGATAACCTGCTCGATCAGAGCCTCGAGCTCCTCACCCGAAACCTGCGCGGGCAGCAGGCTCTCCAGAATCTTGACCTGCTCGGTCAGGTTGTCGGTACGCTCCTGGTCGGTGCCGGCCTTGATGGACATCTCCAGCGTCTCGCTCGTCTGCTTGATCAGGCGCTTGATCATGCTGTTGACGTCTTCCTCGGTCACATCGCGGCGCTCGTTAACCTCGATATTCTTCACCTCGGCCTTGACCTGGCGAATGATGGACAGGCGAACCTTGTCCTTGGCCTTCATGGCCGCGATCATTTCCTTCTGCAGCTCTTCGTTGGTCATCTGCAAATCCTCTCTAATAGCGTGGGCGGCACTCGCGCGAGCACCGCCCCATGACTACTCAGTCGTCGACGAATCGTCGGTCGAGCTCTTGGTGACGCCCTTCAGGCTCACGTTATAGGGTACGTCCTTGGGCATGGGGTTGACGGTAATGTCGGCGTCCTTCTTGTACTGCTCCAGCCACTCGCTGTATGCAGTACTGGCCGCCTGCGTCTTCACCACGTTAGAGACGTACTTCTTGATGGCCTTGGGTACCTGGTTGATGTCATCGACCTGATTATCGACATGGAAGTAGTCGGTGCACTTGATGATGTGGTAACCATAGGTCGACTCGACGACTTCGCTCACGTCGCCCTTGTTGAGTCCCTCGAGCGCCGTCTGGTAGCTGTCGACAAAGGTGGTGAGCTTATCCCAGCCCACATCGCCCTTCTTCTCCTTGGAACCGGTGTCCTCGGAGTACTGCTCAACGGCGTCCTCAAAGCTCAGCTCACCGGAGTTGATCTTGTCCAGGCACTCCTGCGCCTTGGCCTTGGCGGCGGCCTTGTCCTCGTCGGAAGCGTCGGAATCAACCTTGATCAGGATGTTCGACGAGCGGCGGGCGTCGTTGTAGCTGGACAGGTTTTCGTTGATGTAATCGACAATCTCGCTGTCCTTGGGCTTGCTGGTGGGCGCCACGGCGTCCTTGAGCTTTTGCTGTGCCAGACTCTCCTTGAGCGAGTCCTTGTAGGTGTCCTCGGTATAGCCGTAGGTCTTGAGGGTCTTCTTAAAGGCCTTGGCACCGCCCGCGCTCTTGCACGCGTCCTTCCAAGCCTTCTCGACCTCCTCGTCCGACACCGTCACGCCGTTCTCCTTCTGTGCCTGTTGAAGCAGAATCTGCTGCGTGTAGGAGTCGATGAGTTGCTTGCGGTACTTCTTGGGCGTGAGGTCGTTGTCAACCAGATACTGCGCCCAATCCTTATCCTTGGTGTAGCCGTAGGACGTGCGCATGCTCATGATCTGCTTGGTCACGGTGTCCTCGGTGAGGTTGGTGCCGTTGATAGTTGCAGCAACACCGCCGGTCAGCTTGTAGCCCGAGGTGTCCTCGGCCTGCGACATAAGGCCGGAGCACGCCATCGCCGAGACGGAAAGCAGCATCGCCAGCACGCCGATGACCACCAGGACGATCTTGACTGTCTTAGACACGTACGTCTTGCGCTGCTTCTTGCGAGAGCTGGAGGCAGCGCGGGCCTGCTGCTCGGGCGTCGGCGCGGCCTCGGAGTTCTTTTTCTTATTTGCCATAGTTGGCCTTTCGCATCACGAATCGAACAAACGCCATTGTGTCACAACGCAGCCCCCGCGGCACGCTTGGTGCATTGGGGACAGGTTAATCTGCACCATTTTGGTGCAAAGGGGACAGCTCTGGCAGCCGGCAGTTGGGGACAGTCCCCAAGTGCCGACTCAGCCCCACCTTAGAAGTGGCGGCGGATGGCGTCAACCATGCCCTGGGGCGTGGTCTGGCCGAGCACGTCGGCTGCGGCATCGGCGTCCATAAAGATGTTCATGAGCGCCTGCAGGGCCTCGACCTGGCCGCCCGGCTCGGCAATACCCAAATTGATGACGATCTGCGCCGGCACCGGAGCGCCCATGCCAGCCATAGCGTTAAATGTCACGGACGCGGTGGGCTTCACCACCGCGATATAGGGCTTGGCCACAAACCCCGGATCGGTATGCGGAATGGCAATGTTTGCCGCCGGCATGGCAAGACCCGTGGGATAGGCATCCTCGCGCGTGCGAACGGCGTCGAGCCAACCGGATGCAATGTAGCCACGTGGTGCAAGCTCGCCCTCAAGCCGCGCGAACATCTCATCCGGCGTCGCACACTCCCAATCAAAAAACACCAGCTCAGGCGTAAACAGCGCTTCGTTATTACCAGACATAAGCCGCCTCCTTCTTTTCATTCCCTGTCTTTAGGCCCAATACGGAATATACCTTTTGTATTTGGAACCCGCGTCCTCGTCCTCTTCCTTTATCAATGCCTCTTCCAGGCACTCTTTGATTAGACGAGACATCGCCACCGTGTTTTTCTTTTCATCGGAAAGTCCAAAACGCTCTCGCAGCGACTGATTGCTCATCGACTCACCTTGGGCATACAAAAGACAGGCATGCCAGTACACGGCGTTTTTTCGCTCACTTTTTTTCATTCGAGTATACGGACAGTCGCAATAGAGCGTCACGAGCGTTCCCAGCCCGCCCTCACTCTTGATAACCGGTGAAGGCATGCCGGCTTTTTCGAGCGAATCTACGATTAAATCCCAGCCTGTACCGCCTTCTTCGCAAAGATCCATTTGGCGCATGAGGGACGCTATCATCGAATTTCGCGTTTTCGGCTGGGCGTTGAGCACTCGTTCTGCCGGAATAAGCGTTGTCCCGGGATTAGAGAACTCAATGCGATTGTCGTAAATCGCAACAAGAGGCCCCGCCGTATTGTCAGCAATGTCTTGATGAATCACGGCGTTTGATAGTAACTCGCGAATCGCCCTTTGAGGATAAGCCGTCTGAATACGTCGAAATGCGCCATCCAGTGCCTCAACAGCCGGAATCATCGACATGACCAGCTGTTCAGCCTGTGGAAGCGCCAAAGCGTAGCCCTTGTCGATTTCAGTATCCCCGACAATGTCAAAACTGCCTTTTCCCGCATATCGCACGATTCGCAGCATGCGTTTCCTGAGCTCCGGGTAGCGAGAGAGCTTTTTTCCCACCAGAAGCATTCCCAAGCGCGTCACACTATATCGGCCGTTATCTTGACGACGAATCAGCTCTTGTTCACAAAGAGCAAGCATCACTCCGTCCAAATCGACAGGTCTTCTCAATCTGCACAACTCAAAATACGCATCAACATCTAGTATTTCGGCGACCTCTCGAGATGTCAGATCTCTCTCAACTACAGCGAGCTCCGCGTTCCCTGACTGTAAGCGACGCCACAGCTCCGCCTCTCGTGCACTACCGGGAACCAGTTCTGCCGTCGAAGAGCCCTCTCGAATGTAGGCTGTCTTATCAAAATAGACCGGCTGAGCGCTCGCGGCGTGCACTTTCAACACCACAAAGTGCTTTGTCTCATGATCAATAACCGCAAACTCGTAATTCGCATTGTTTGAGAGCGCAAGCTTGAGCCACATCAAAAGCTCTTGGTTTCCCTTACCCTTTGCGTGATATGGGTTGAACTGGGTGCCCACAAGCTCATGCGTACCGTCGCTCACGCCCCAGATCTTATAGGCATATGCGCGGCCGCAGTAAGCGGCAGCATTGGCAAGCGCCGAGATGTCACGCCCCGTTCTAACGGGATCGCTATTGCCTTCT
Organism: uncultured Collinsella sp.; assembly: GCA_900552755.1. Taxonomy (GTDB): domain Bacteria; phylum Actinomycetota; class Coriobacteriia; order Coriobacteriales; family Coriobacteriaceae; genus Collinsella. Next base: position 1,073 of record USAY01000017.1, on the reverse strand, counting down.
TTAAATTCAAGCCACTCGGTTTCATCAGGATAACCGACGAGTGAATAAATCAGCTCCATGCCATCTGCTTCACACATTGAGCCAGCCTCCTTGCGCTCATTTTTGATAACAAAATGTTAAATAGATGATAAATAGAATTATGCGCAATTTGAAGCCGAATGCCAAGTTTTCTGGTCGTTTTCCCAGATAATCTCATGCCGGAAGCTCGGCATTCCACATGAGAGTCGACTACTGTAATTGACAGGCAAGAAGAGCAGCCTATTCAATTCCAGCTAAATCAAGCAGCATAAAGCGCAATAAAAAAGGCGGTTAGGCGTCTTCGATATGCCTAACCGCCTTTACAAGCGGGTACTTATTTCACAGGATCCACGGCGACCTTGCCGCTCTCCAGCACGTGGACGCGGCCGTCGGCGAGCATCTGCACGACCTCGGGGTACAGCACGTGCTCGATCGCGTGGATGTGCTCCTCGAGCGTATCGACATCCCAGCCCTCCTCAACAGTCAGCGCACGCTGGGCGATGATAGGGCCGTTGTCGTAGATCTCGTTGGCAAAGTGCACGGTCACGCCGGTCACCTTGACGCCGCGAGCAAACGCATCGTCGATCGCATGCGCGCCGGTAAAGCTCGGCAGCAGCGCCGGATGCAGGTTGACCACGCGGTTGGGAAACGCCGCCAGCAGCGGCGTGTGCACCATGCGCATGTAACCGGCCATCACCACATACTCGCAGCCGCGCTCGAGCAGCTCATGCGCGATGATTTCGTCGGCCGCGATGGGGTCGGCATAGACATCCTTAGACAGGGTGAGTGTTTGGATGCCCGCACGCTCGGCGCGCCGCAAGCCCTTGGCCGAAGGACGGCTCGACACCACCAGCTCAATCGAGGCGTTGAGCTTGCCGACGGCGATCAGATCGATCAGCGCCTGCAGGTTGGTACCCGAACCGCTGATGAGCACACCGATCTTGAGCGGCTCGGCCGTATCGGTGCCGGTCGGACGGGTGTAGGGCACAAAGCCCAGGCCCTCGGCAGCAGCCATCTGCTCGTTAGCGCTCATCGGAGTACACGACCTTACCGGA
>USAY01000016.1 GCA_900552755.1 uncultured Collinsella sp. | reverse complement strand
CGCCCTCCTGGTCGGAGCCGCCGCGGCCGTAGATGATCTCGTCGGTCTCGTAGCCCTCATAGGGATCGGCGTCCCAGTTCTCGATGTTGCCGATGCCGACGGTGTCGATATGGGAGTCGATGGCGATGATCTTGTCGCCCTCGCCCATAAAGCCCATGACGTTACCCAGGCCGTCGACCTTGACCTCGTCATAGCCAAGGCTCTCCATCTCGGCCTTAATGCAAGCGACGACCTCACCCTCCTCGCAGGACTCAGAGGGGTGAGAGATCATGGCGCGCAGGAAGCGAGTCATATCAGCACGATGGGACTCAGCAGCAGCCTTGATAGCGTCGAAATCGAGTTCTTTAGCCATTGTTCATAACCTTTCAAACTAAGGAATCTACCTGTGAGGTGGCGGAGCGATACCTATTTACTCCGCCCCAACGATTAGCAAGTGGGGTATTCGCCTTCCCAGACGATGCGACGGTACTGATCCGGATCGGTGTCACCTTCCGTGGAGAAGCAGAGCACGGAGCTCGTCTTATCCAGGCCGATGAGCTCTTTGAGCTCGGCGTACTCAGGATCGAGCATGAGGGTCTCGACCAGGCCAGTGGTCACCGCGCCGGACTCGCCGGAGATGACGCGCGGGTCGCCCTTCTCGGGGGCGCCCAGGGTGCGCATGCCGCGAGCGGTGACCCAGTCGGGGCAGGACACGAAGGCGGTGGCATGGTTGCGCAGGATATCCCAGCCCAGGATGTTGGGCTCGCCGCAGCACAGACCGGCCATGATGGAGGGCATGTCACCGTCCACGATACGCGGATCGCCGTCGCCGGCGGCAGCGCCCTTGTACAGGCAGGCGGCCGGAGCGCACTCGACCACGACGAAGGTGGGCGGGTTATCGGGATACAGGTTGGTGAAGTAGCCCACCACGGCGCCGGCGAGCGAACCCACGCCAGCCTGGACAAACACGTGCGTCGGGCGGTTGATGGCCATCTCGCGCAGCTGCTCGGCAGCCTCGGAAGCCATGGTGCCGTAGCCCTCCATGATCCAAGACGGGATCTTCTCGTAGCCCTCCCAGGCGGTGTCCTGAACGATGACGCCGCGCTCGCAGGCGTCGGCCTCGGCGGCGGCCATGCGCACGCACTCGTCGTAGTTGACCTCTTCGATGGTCACCGTTGCGCCCTCGGCGGCGATGTTATCGAAGCGGGGCTTGGTGGAACCCTTGGGCATGTGAACGACGGCCTTCTGGCCCAGCTTGTTGGCAGCCCATGCCACGCCGCGGCCATGATTGCCGTCGGTAGCGGTAAAGAAGGTGGCCTGGCCAAAGTCCTTGGCAAGCTGATCGGAGGTCAGGTAATCGAAGGTGCACTCGGCAACGTCCTTGCCGGTCTCGTCGGCAATGTAGTTGGCCATGGCAAACGATCCGCCCAGAACCTTAAAGGCGTTGAGGCCAAAGCGATAGCTCTCGTCCTTAACGCACAGGTTGGACAGACCCAAGCGCGCAGCCTGACCGTCCAGGCGGGCAAGCGGGGTGACGGTATATTGAGGGAACGACTGGTGGAAGGCGCGGGCCTTCTTCACGTGGTCGAGGCTCATGATTCCCAAGTGCTTGTCATCGCTCTTGGGCATCGTGTTGCCCGCCCACTGGATCTTATCGGCCATACGGTGAACTCCTTAAGTCCTCTCTTGCCGGCCCCCGCATACGCGTTTCAGCCCGATCCCATTCACACGACTGAACTTTTATGTGGATGCCAAACAAAAAGTTTGTTAGTAATGTTCTATCACACTTTTTGATTGGTATATCTAACGAATTGTTTGTTGCCGTAATCGGTACTTTTTCGCCGCCGAACGGTCATGAATTGCCTTGTTGATGGATTTGTTTGCGGTCATGTGTGGTTTATGGCACAGTGAGCCCAAACTAATTTTTAGGAAGGTACCCATGACCCCCGCACAGATTGAGTTTTACAAGCGCCTCGCACACGGTCTGGCGCTCCAATTTGGCCCCAACTGCGAAGTCGTCGTCCACGATCTGGAGACCGAGGACGTGGACCACTCCATCGTAGTGATCGAAAACGGCCACGTCAGCGGGCGCAAACTGGGTGACGGCCCCAGCCATATCGTGTTTGAGTCCATGCACGAAGGCGCCACCGACGTACACGACCGCGAGCCGTACCTCACTAAAACCACCGACGGTAAGCTGCTCAAATCGTCGACGATCTTTATCCGCAACGATGAGGGCAAACCCGTCGGCATTTTGGGCATCAACTTTGACATTACGCTTATGAAGGCTTTTGAGCGTTCGCTCGATGCCTTTACTGGCACCGGCGGCACGGGCTATACCGAGCCCGAGCCCATTACCAAGAACATCGGCGACCTGCTCGAGGACCTGCTGCACGAGTGCGAGCAGTTTGTGGGCAAGCCCGCGGCACTCATGACCAAAGACGAGCGCATTCGTGCCATTGGCTACCTCGACCGTCGCGGTGCCTTCCTCATTTCCAAGTCGAGTGAGCGCGCCTGCGAGTTCTTTGGCATCTCCAAGTACAGCTTCTATAGCTACCTCAATGAGGCCAAGGCGGCGGCCGGCGACAAGTAGGCACTCGCCTGGATTGCCCCTCCCTTTTTGGGCGCGAGTTCTGGAAAGCACGAATCCGAGACCGAGCCGCTTGGGAAGTTCCATATAATCGATGTCATTAGTATTTCGAAAGGATGGGACAGAATGGCGTTGAGCAAGGCATCATGCACCGGTCGCGGATTGATTCCGGCAATTGGTGGACATGTGCACCGCATGTTCGATGAGGGTGAAGACGACCTGTTTTCGCTGAGCCTTGACGACGTGATGGATGATCGCCCGTGGACCGCCGACGAACTCATGGGCGGCGGCGGGGCTCGCCCGTCAAGCCCCAATCCCGCACTTGCGCCTGAGCCCGTATCTGCGCCGACTCCTGCGCAGTCGCCTGTTTCGACGCCCGCGCCTACGCCCGCACCCACTTCGGCGCCCACGCCCGCTCCCCGCCCCGCAAGCGACCCGTCCGAGACGGCGGCATTTCTCGCTGCAGCGACGCAGGGCAAATCGGCCGACAGCACCGTTATGTACAGCGCCCAGCAGTTGCCTGTTCCTGCGGCACGCAAGCCTCCGGTCGCAAGGCTCGATGAGCCCGTTGCCCATCAGGTTGCCTACGATTCCTGGGCTGCAGCCGATCTGGATGAGACCTCTACCGGCATGCCGGCGCTCGACGTTCCAGTTAACCCGCTTTTTGCCACCAACACGAGCGCCGCAGACTATGAGGGCGGCACGGCATATTCCGATTATTCCGATGGCTATGCTGACAACGGTCGCATCGAGACCGAGGATTATGGCACCGCATCGAGCGATTATCTCAACGATCCGTACGCTGCCACGCCCACACCGGAATATGACCCGGAGGCCGCGTCCGCGCCGGCGTATACCAAAAGCACGGGCGAAGAGCGCTTCGCCGATTATTACGCCGAGGAAAAGGCGCTGCGTTTCTCGGAATTTCCGCAGGCAGTCAAGGTTGCCTTTATCGCCATTATCATTGCCCTGCTCGGTGTCATTGCGTTTGAAGGATTCCAGCTGTTCCGCGGCCCCACCGCGTCCGAATCGGCAACGCAGCAAAAAGAGGACGATAACCAGTACCTGGACATCAACACCCTCAAGGGCGACCCCAACGACGAGGACGACGAGTAGCGAGGGTTAAGGGAGGGCCGGAAGAGCCGGCGGCACATTACGGCTCCAAAAGCCCTGTCATAAAGATGGGTAGATACAGCACGTCACCATCGCGGTGAAGATTACATTCCGCAAGTACCAGGGCGCGATCGATTCCGTAGCCCTTCGTTGCCAGTGCGTTATCGAGCGCCGCGTGGGACTTAAAGCTCTTGCCCGATTTGACCTCGATAGCAAGCACTTCCCCATCGAGCGTCTCCTCAACAAAATCGAGCTCGCCGACCTTTTTAGACGTAAAGTAGCGCAATCTGAATCCGTGGGCCTTGAGCTCTTGCGCGACAAAGCCCTCGAATGCCGCCCCCATATTCATGCCAAAGGGGCCTTCTGCCTCTCCATCAAAAACTCCTTGGGCAACCTTCTTGGAATATGAGGACATGAGCATTCCGGTGTCCAAGTAAAACAGCTTAAACAGATTTCGCTGCTCCCCCATTAAAAGAGGCGCTACCGGAGCTGTCACGTTATACACGGGAAGCGCAACACCCGCCTCCGAAAGCCAAAGAAAATGGTCTGTCACCTGCGAAAAACGCTTAACACCGCTAATCGACGACAGCTTGAATCGCTTGTTTTTTGAACCGGCCTCGCTGGGAATCAAATCATAGATATCGCGAATAACCAAGCGTAGCTCGGGCGGAGCGTACTTTGCGATGTCATCGCGATACAGGGCGTGAAGATCGCGGTGGATGTTTCGAACCTCGTCGACATTGCGCGTCGCCAAGAAGGAATTGACCGCGTCGGGCATGCCTCCCACCACCACATACTGATGGAACAGATTGAGCAAGCGGTCATACAGGTAGCCGGGGAGCTCCTCCTCATCCTTTAGACAGCCCCTGAGCATGTCAAACACGCTGGCACCAACGCCATTTGCCCAGCAAAACTCTTCAAAGTCGAGCGGGTACATCTGGACCTGCTCGACATACCCCACCGGCAGGGAATCGATGCCCTCGAGCTCAACGCCAAGGAGCGATCCGGTAAGGATGTATCGAAAGTCGCCGCGCTGGACCAGGTATTTGATAAACGTCACCACGTTGGGGCATCGCTGCACCTCGTCGATAACCACGACGGTCTTGTTCGCAACCATCGGCTGCGTCGCAGCGATAGACATGCGCATAAGCAGGTCATCCGCACTTTTCGCCGCCAAAAACGAATCACGCACGGACGCGTCGGCGATAAGGTCGAACGTCACGACATTTTCGAACGATTCGTTTGCAAAGACGTTGACCAGATATGACTTTCCTACCTGTCGGGCGCCCTTGACCAAAAGAGCCTTGTTAGGCGACGAGGCAAGCCAAGATTCAAACTGTGCTTTCGCTTTTCTCTGCAGCATAAGTGCATCCCTTATTACGTGCTGTTTTAGCACTAGGATACACTTTTCCGCGGTTGTTAGGTGCTCATTTCGACACTTTTTCGAAGTTCTAAAGTGTGCATTACGACACTTTTCCGTACTTTTACACGGGATATTTCGACACTTTTTCGAATTTAAGCCTAACAGCAGCCGGCGAAATCAAGCGCCGCTTGCACGTCATTTCGCAGGCGGCGCTTGATTTCTGTCCTTACACGTTGATAGACTTTCTCTTGCCCGCAAGGAGCGGGCGCGTTTTATCCAGAGTCGGGGTAGAGAGTTGGCTCCACGATCCCGACGCCAACCGGCCAAGAGGCACGGTGGCCCTGCCAACATCGATGAAAGGAGTCCGTATGGACAATTTCTCCGTGCGCAGTGAGCGCAACTTCCACAACCTGGCAACCAAGCCAAAACGAATGCATCTTCTGGACGAGCCGAGCGGCTATGCCTCGGCCATGGTCAAGAGCAGCCTCTCCCACCAGATGCGCTTTACGGTGCAGGTGCTCGAGGAAGAGCTCTGTGCTGCTGGCGGCCCGCACGTACTACAGATTAAGCTGCCCAGAAACGACTCGCGTGAGCCGTCCAGCTGGAAACTCTTCGCCGACGGCGTGTGCGTTGCGGACGGATCCGGCACCTTTGTTATGGATGCTATCGACCAGGGCATGATACAAGCCTGTAAGACATGGGGAGATCACGACGAATTTGCCGACATCGCAGAGGCAATCGTTCTAAGCAAAGCTGCATTTGATATCAAGGAGCGCGCTTGTCAGACGCTTTCATAAATCGCATGGACAGTTGGTCGGTTCCACGCCCAGCACCTGATCGAGGGCATGGTCGCCGCCGGGGTAGACCCGATGCTGGAAGATCTTCTCAGCGCTCCCGCGTAGATTAATCGAGCGCTCTATCGACAAAGATGCATCTACCATAACGGCATGGGGCGTGCTCGCCTTGTACCGACCCCAACCAATCCCGTCGGCGCGACTGCAGTCTCAAACAACCACCGGCACCATCCATCCGCACACGAGAGGCGATGGGCACAGGCGAACCCCTCAACCTCGCTATTCGTAAACTTCATCAGTGTTTCCACATCCCCATCAAAAGAATCCGAAAGACATCCCCCGCTAAGAAAACGCTTCTGAACATCTCGCTTTGCAGGCAAAGCCGCACCGGAGTGATGCAGAGGCCTGCGCAGGGTTTCACGGGTCCCCTTGACGCTGCCTAGCGGAAGTGCCACCCGGCATCCCTTCCATAACGCACGGGTAAACAAAGGGAAATAGCGCCACCCACCGCGCAAGGAAGGACGCCACCATGGATCTCACGAAAACGGCTAGAGAAATTACCCGCCTCATGCTCCCCTACCTGACCACGCAGCAGAACCGCATGCTCAAAAAGGTTTTATCGCACTGCCTTTTCGATGAAAACCAGTTAGCTGAGAACAGCGGCGACAGTGACAACAAATCATTCCTCGATCTTTTTCTGTCCGCGAAACGCCTCGAAGGTTGCTCGGATAGGACTGTCGCCTACTACGAAGCAACCATTAATAAACTGCTTGAATCGTTCGACACGCCAGCCTGCGACCTGGGAACCGAAGAGATTAGGTCCTATCTTTCCGACTATCAGCAAAAAGCCGGCGTCAGTCGCGTCACCGTCGACAATGTCCGAAGAATCATCTCAAGCTTCTACTCATGGCTCGAAGATGAAGACCATATCATCAAGAGTCCGGTTAGACGCATTAAAAGGGTCAAGGCCCCACAACCCATTAAGGAAACGTATAGCGATGAAGTCGTTGAGATTCTTTGTGATAACTGCGGGTCGCCCCGAAACCTTGCCCTGATCGACCTGTTGCGCTCCACGGGCATGCGTGTGGGCGAACTTGTCTCGTTGGACAGGAGCTCTGTCGACACCATCAATCGTGAGTGCATCGTACACGGCAAGGGAAATAAGGACCGCATCGTCTATTTTGACGCAAAGACTAAAGTCCATATCGAGAATTACCTGTCAACCCGAATGGACAGCTCGGAAGCACTCTTCGTGTCGAGCAAGGCGCCACACGAGAGGCTACAAATTGGCGGCGTCGAGGCGCTGCTTAGAAAACTGGGGCGCGAGCTTGATTTAGGAAGGGTCCACCCTCATAAGTTCAGAAGAACGCTTGCCACAAAGGCAATCGACAAAGGAATGCCCATCGAACAAGTCCAGGTGCTCCTTGGCCATAAAAAAATAGACACCACATTAAGGTACGCAATGGTCGACCAGCGCAATGTCAAAGCATCCCACCGCAGGTACCTAACTTAAATTTCGATTTGTCGATCGAAGTGGCGAAGTCAGCGAATTCTCTCTGGAGGGAAAACGGAGGCACAGGAATCTCAATTGATCGATTTTTCCTGGTACTTAAGGTGTGTAAACCTGAGGTATTGACCGCTTTAGCCATGATTTGTCTCCTTCCTTCGGAGGACGACAAGAAAGTTTGAACATAAAGCGGGAGGGCCTCGTCTCTTAGGCGAACTCGGATTAGGTGATTCTGATGGACGCAAGGATCAATTTGACCATTCCAAATTGCCGATCTTCCTATTTGTGTATCGCTGCCATTACCCTCAACAATTAACAAGTCGCCGGATATTAGCCTAACGGCTTCATACTCCTGTTCCGTCAGTCCAATGGTCTTCACTTCCGTTAGGTCAAGTTCATTGGGGAGAATATTGGCGACACGAAGGTATGGAAGCTGCAACTTCATGGCTTCTCGTTTTTTGTTCTTTGTAATCCCGCCCTGAATATCAGCTATGTCTTCAAGATGTTTTATCGGAATGCCAGGCTTATCGAACATCTCGACAAATTGTGATTTGACGATGTCGTCGCAGGTGGCAAGCAAGCCGCGGTAACACCCCTTGAGCTGCTCGGCCTCAGAGAGGATGCCGGCAAGCTCGCGTTGCTTATCCAACGTCGGCAGGCTGAACTCCAGGACCCTGAGGTCCTTCCAGTTCGCCGTCGGCGAGAGCGAGCCCACGGAGACGCGGATGGCCTCATCGAGAAACACGTCCGAGCTAATGAAGAACGGGAAGAAGTCCGGATCGACAACGTCGGTTCTCGGGCGCAGCACCATGCCATGCGCCGAGAAGATGCCGTCGAACGGGGCGATGCCGACCTTCTTCTGGTAGGCCCTGCGACGACCGAACAACACGTCGCCCCTCTCCATGAGGAGCTTGTCGCCCTTCGGCGTCACCTCGGCACCCCAGCGGGTCACTTCGAGCGTGCCGGGGTCTAGGTGCTCGAGGCCGACATATCGCTCGCGGTCGCTGTCCTCGGGTTTCTTCTTCGCGGTGCTGTTCTCTGCTATTTGGTCGAACCTATACCTTGTCACGCTGCGCACCTCCGGCCGCTAAATTGTGATTTACAGACGCAGGATGTCTGAATGGGCGGCGATGCTCAGCTCATTTATCTCGGCAAATATGACGGTATAATCACAAGGGCTGTAATTTGTATTTTTGAGCTCATAGGTACCTGAATGACTGAAGAACCGATAAGTAAATCCGAGCTGGGAAACCACTTACTCGGAGCCTGCGATATCCTGCGTGGCCCCATCAACCAGGACGAGTACAAGAGCTACATCACACCGTTGCTCTTCTTCAAGCGCATCTCCGACGTCTACGACGAGGAGACCACCGAAGCTCTAGAGATGTCGGACGGAGACGAAGACTACGCCGCCCTGCCCGAAAACCACAGCTTCGCGGTGCCGGACGGCTGCCATTGGCAGGACGTGCGCAACACCGGCGCAAACGTCGGCAAGGCAATCGTAGACGCCATGGTAGGAATCGAACGAGCCAACCCCGATACCCTCAGCGGCCTCTTCAGTAGCTTCGACGATGCGAGCTGGACAGACAAAGGCAAGCTCTCCGACGAGCGCCTGAAGGACCTCGTCGAGCACTTCTCAGCAAAGAAGTTCGGCAACAGAAACTACAGCGCCGACATGATGGGCGACGCCTACGAATACCTGATCAAGAAGTTCGCCGACATGCAGAAGAAGAACGCCGGCGAGTTCTACACCCCGCGCGAAATCGTCAAGATGATGGTCTCCCTGCTTGAGCCGAAACCTGGCGAGACCGTCTATGACCCCGCCTGCGGCACGGGCGGTATGCTCATCGAAGCCGTGCGGCAGATGGACAACTCCAAGCTAGCTTACGGAAAGCTCTATGGCCAAGAGAAGAACCTCAGCACGTCCGCCATAGCGCGAATGAACCTGTATCTCCACGGCGCGAAGGACTTCCGCATCGCCCAGGGCGACACCCTGCGCGAGCCCGCCTTCCTTGCCGGGAACACCCTCAGGTCGTTCGACTGCGTCCTCGCCAATCCACCCTTCTCCCTTAAGAACTGGGGATCCGCAGAGTTCTCCTCGGACCCATGGGGCCGCAACATCTGGGGTGTCCCCACCGACAAGTCGGCGGACTTCGCATGGGTGCAGCATATGGTCTGCTCCATGGACGAGAAGAGCGGTCGCTGCGCCGTAGTGCTGCCCCAGGGCGCACTGTTCCACGGCGGCAAGGAGGGTGCCATCCGCAAGGAGTTGCTCAAGTCAGACAAGGTCGAGGCAGTGATCTCGCTCGCGAGCGGCGTCTTCTACAGCACCGGCGTCTCCGCCTGCGTGCTGTTCCTCCGGAATGACAAGCCTCCGGCGCATCGGGGCCGCGTCTGCATCATCGACGGTACCGAGATCTTCACCGCCCAGCGCGCGCAGAACATGATCACGGAGGAGAACGCTCAGGAGATGCTCTCCCTCTATCAATCCTACGAACCCGTCGTAGAGAAGTGCGCCATCGCGACGCTCGATGATATAGAGCGCGAGGGTTACGTGCTCTCGGCGAACAATTACGTCGAAAGAAGGCGCGAGGAGATCGAGCCGCCGGCGGAAACCAGGAAACGTTTCTACGACCTCCTTCGCCAGACGAGGAAGTCCGAGGAGAAGCTCCTTGAGCTGCTCTCAAAGGGAGGCTATGTCGATGGAGAGTAGAATCCCCCAGGAAGAGCTGAACAACCATCTATGGAACGCGGCGGTTCTGCTGCGCACCTACATCGATGCCGGCTCGTACAAGCAGTACATATTCCCGCTGCTATTCTTCAAGCGCCTCTCAGATGTTTACGACGAGGAGACCGCCGAGGCATTGGAAGCCTCTGACGGAGATGCGGAGTTCGCCGCCCTTCCCGAGAATCACAGCTTCGCAATCCCGGACGGCGCCCACTGGTGCGATGTCCGCGAGGCCACGGAAAACATCGGTAAGGCCATCGTGGGCGCCTTCCGCGCCATCGAGACGGCCAACGGTTCCAAGCTGCGTGGTATCTTCGGCGACGCCGCCTGGACTAACAAGAAACGACTTCCCGACCGCCTGCTCAAGGACCTCATCGAGCACTTCAGCGCTATAACGCTCTCCATCGCCAATTGCCCCGAGGACGAGCTCGGCCAGGGCTACGAGTACCTCATCAAGAAGTTTGCGGACGATTCTGGACACACCGCTCAAGAGTTCTACACCAATCGCACGGTCGTCCACCTAATGACCGAAATCCTCCAGCCCAGGCCCGGCGAGTCCATCTACGACCCCACCTGCGGCAGCGCCGGCATGCTCATCTCCTCCATTGCCCACCTCAAACAGCACGGAGAGGAATGGCGCAATGTTCACGCCTACGGACAGGAGATCAACCAGCTATCCTCCGCCATCGGACGCATGAACCTATTCCTGCACGGCGTCGAGGACTTCGAAATCGCAAACGACGACACGCTACGGCACCCAGCCTTCCTCGAGGCGGGAAAGCTGCGCACCTTCGATATGGTACTCGCTAACCCTCCCTACTCGATCAAACAATGGGACCGCGAGGCGTTCGCGTCGGACCCCTACGGCCGCAACTTCCTCGGCACCCCGCCGCAGGGACGAGCAGACTACGCCTTCATACAGCACATCCTCAAGAGTATGGACCCACACACAGGCAGGTGCTCCATTCTCCTCCCCCATGGCGTACTCTTCCGCAACGAGGAATCGGAGATGCGCGAAAGGCTCGTGAGAAGCGATCTCGTTGAGGCGGTCATCGGACTCGGCGCAAACCTCTTCTTCAACTCGCCCATGGAGGCCTGCATCCTCATCTGCCGCAGCGAGAAAGCGCCGAATCGAAGCAAGAAAATACTGTTCGTAGATGCCTCTGCCGAGGTAACCCGCAAGAACGCGCAAAGCTACCTTGAGCCTCAACACATCAAGAGAATCGTCGATGCCTACCGATCTGACGAGGACATCGAAGGGTTCTCATCCCACGCATCGTTTAGTGAGCTCGAGGGCAACGCCTTCTCGCTCTCCATCCCTCTGTACGTGAAGCCCTCCAATGATGAAAATGCTGACGACAGAAGCATCGAGGAGACGGTAGAAAGCTGGAGAGCCGCCTCCACAGAGGCCGCGTCCCTGCTCGATATTATTGCTGCGAAATTGCATGAAAACGATGGTGAGTAACATGACCCACGTTTGCCTGGGCGATGTGGCCCGCGAAATCAAACAGAAGGTCCCTGTAGACCAAGAACTGCCGACGGTCGGCCTTGAGCATCTGGACCCCGGCGAAGTCGAACTCGCCCATTGGGACGAAGGTGTCGAGACCACCTTCACTAAGGCTTTCTCAAAGGGGCAGGTGCTGTTCGGGCGTCGCAGGGCCTACCTGCGCAAAGCGGCCGTCGCCCCATTCGACGGAATCTGCTCTGGAGACATCACCGTCATCGCCCCCAAGGACAACCTCTCTCCGAGGCTGCTCCCGTTCATCATCCAGAACGACGCCCTATTCGAGCACGCCGTCACCAATTCGGCAGGCTCCCTCTCGCCAAGAGTCAAGTGGCAGAGCCTTTCGCAATTTGAATTCGAGCTTCCCAGCATCGCTAAGCAAGAAGATCTTGCCGACATACTCTGGACCGCACAAGAAACGAGGTCTCACTACAGGCAGCTGCTTACAGCCTGCGATGACGTCGTCAAATCACAATTTGTCGAAATGTTTGGGGATGAGAAATGGGGTTTCAAGCCCCTATCGGAGTGCGTTGATTCCATTGATACCGGTAAAAGTATGAATTGCGGAGAAGGCCCACGAGGAGTTGGTGGTTTTGGGGTCCTTAAGCTGAGTGCGCTATCTTCAGGTACTTTTGTCGCCTCCGAAAACAAAGTGATTTCTAAAGACAACTTCATGTCTATAAAAGAGGTCGAAAAGGGTGACCTCTTGTTTGCACGCAAAAATACGCCTGAGCTAGTTGGCACAACCGTTTATGTTCCAAACGAAGTGAGGGGCCTTATGTTTCCCGATCTCGTCTTTCGTATGAAACCGAAGGATGTCAACGCGCTGTATTTACTTGCGTACATGAGAAGTGACCGTGGCCTCGATTTAATTCAAGGCATGGCCCACGGATCGGCAAAATCCATGGTCAACATCCCTAAAACTCAGCTGGCAAGGCTGCCGGTTCCGGTTCCTCCGCTCGAGCTCCAACAGGAGTTCGCCGACTTCGTCGCCCAGGTCGACAAATCGAAATTTGCCGTACAAAAGGCCCTCGATGAGCTAAACGCCACGACGAAGAAAATCTTGAACCAGGAGTTAGGGCTCGGAAATGTTTAACGAGGACAACACCATCGAGCAAATGAGCGTCGAGGCGCTTGCCAGCCTTGGCTGGAGATACGTGGCTGCCGAAGACCTCCCGCGCCGCCATGCCGACGTCATGGTCGAGCCCATGGTCAAGGACGCCCTCATCAGGCTTAACCCGGAGATTGCAGAAGACCCCGATCGCGCCGACGAGATCATCTACCGACTCAGGGCCCTCATTCAGTCCACAAGTCCGCAGAACCTGGTCTCCACCAACGAGCGGTTCAAAAAGCTCGTCATCGAGGAGAACTCATTCCCCTACGGCAAAGACGGCCGCATGGTCCCCATCCGCTTCTTTGGCACGGCGGCGGACGGCGATCTTGACAAAAACGAGTACATCGTCACCAACCAGTGGGTCTACCCCCAGGAACAGGGCGGCAAGCGCCTCGACCTCGTCCTTCTTGTCAATGGATTTCCGCTCGTCATCGGCGAGCTCAAGACGCCGGTGCGCGATTCGATAACCTGGCTCGACGGCGCTGGCGACATCGCTAAATATGAGAAGAGCATCCCGCAGATGTTCGTCTGTAGCGCCATCAACTTCGCCAGCGAAGGAAAATGCTATCGCTACGGGTCGGTGAACATGCCTCCCGAGATGTGGGGACCCTGGCATGAGGGCGACAAGAAGAGCGAGGGCACACTTGCCGACGTCAAGAGAAGCATGGCATCCATGCTCACCCCCTCGAACGTCATGGACATCTTCCAGTTCTTCACGCTCTTCGCCACCGACAAGAAGCATCGACGCATCAAGCTGATCTGTCGCTACCAACAGTTCGAGGGCGCGAACCTCATCGTGGACCGCGTCCGCGCAGGATACCCGAAGTGTGGCCTCATTTGGCATTTCCAGGGCTCAGGAAAGTCACTGCTCATGGTATTCGCCGCCCAGAAGCTGCGCATGGTCCCCGAACTCAAGAACCCGACCGTCGTCATCGTGGATGACCGAATCGACCTCGAGACCCAGATCACAGGGACCTTCAACGCATCCGATATCCCCAACCTCGCAAGCGCCGGCAGCAAGGAGGAGCTTGAGTCCTTCTTCAAGCAGGACATGAGAAAGGTCCTCATCACCACCATCTTCAAATTCGGCGAGGTTGCGGGGACGCTCAACGAGCGCGAGAACATCATCCTCATGGTCGACGAGGCGCACCGCACCCAAGAGGGCGACCTCGGCGAGAAGATGCGACTCGCCTTGCCAAACGCCTTCTTCTTCGGCTTGACCGGCACGCCCATCAACCGAACCGACAAGAACACGTTCCACACCTTCGGTGCCAAAGAGGACAAGTCCGGCTACATGAGCCGCTATTCCTTCGCCGACTCCATCCGCGACCACGCCACATTGCCGCTCCATTTTGAAACCGTTCCCGTCGAGCTCCACGTCAACCAAGAGGTCGTGAACGCCGCCTTTGACGAAATGACCCGAGACCTCAGCAAAGAGGACAAGGCGGAACTCACCAGGCGCGTCAAGATCGAAGCCGTCATGAAGGCCCCCGACCGCATTCACAAGGTGTGTGAACACATTGCCAAACACTTCAAATCGAAGGTTGAGCCCGACGGCTTCAAGGCGCAGGTAGTCTGCTACGACCGAGAGTGCTGCCTGCTGTATAAGGAGGAGCTCGACAAGCTCTTGGGCGCTGATGCAGTCACCATCGTCATGGACACGAACAACGACAAGGAGGACCGGTACAAGGCATATCGTCGCGATCGCGATGCCGAAGAAAAGCTCCTTGACCGTTTCCGCGACCCGGACGATCCACTCAAGATTCTCATCGTCACTGCAAAGCTGCTCACGGGGTTCGATGCGCCCATCCTGCAAACTCAGTACCTTGACAAGCCCTTGCGCGACCACACGCTGTTGCAGGCAATCTGTCGAACCAACCGCGTCTACAACGACAAGAAGACATTCGGTCTCATTGTCGACTATATCGGCCTCTTCGACAACGTCGCCAAGTCTCTGCACTTCGACGAGGCCGAGGTGCAGAAGGTTATAACCAACATCGACGAGGTAAAGGCCGAGCTACCCGGGCTTATGCATTGCTGTCTTGAGTACTTCTCAACGGTCAGAGACCGCCGCAGCGCGGATTGGGAGTCCCTTCTCGAAGCTCAACAATGCCTGCCAACGACAAAGGTGAAAGACCAGTTTGGGGCCGACTTCTCGGTCTTGAACAGAGCGTGGGAAGCCCTTTCGCCCGACGCATGTCTCAATCCCTACAAGCCCGATTTCATCTGGCTCTCGCAGGTCTACGATTCCGTGAGACCGGTAGACAATCGCGGGAAGCTCATCTGGGCAGCGCTCGGGCCCAAGACAATCGAGCTCGTGCACGAGAACATCACCGTCGAGAGAGTCCGAGACGATGACGACATCCTTGAGCTCGACGAGGACATGATCGAGCACTTCATCAACGACAAGAGCAATACCGAGAAGATCACGCGTAAGCTGGAGATAGATCTCGTCGCCCGAATCCGCAGGCACGATAAGAATGGCAAGTTCCAGAAGCTCGGCGAGCGCCTGGAGGACCTGAGGGAACGTCACGAGCAAGGTCTCATCAACAGCGTCGAGTTCCTCAAGATGCTCATCGACCTCGCCAAAGAAGCACGAGCCGCCGAAAAGGAAGTCGTGCCCGAGGAAGAGGAGGACAAGGGAAAGGCTGCTCTCACTGAGCTCTTTAACGGCATCAAGAACGGCGACACGCCTATCATCGTCGAGAACATCGTCAATGACATTGACGAGATCGTTAAGATAACTCGCTTCGACGGCTGGCAAGCTACCACGGCTGGCGTGAAAGAGGTTAAAAAACAGCTCCGTGCCATTCTGTGGATGCGCTATAAGCTCAAAGACCAGGCTCTTTTTGATAAGGCGTATTCGTATATCGAACTCTACTATTAGGTAACAGAAGACAGAGTTCTAGGGACGCTCCGCATTAACCATTTCATAGGATGTGGAGCGTCCCAATTTGAACGAGTAACGTCTTGCGATGGGCGAATGCTGCAGTCCCAATGGCTCGATAACCTTTTCTTAGTCTGGTGTTTAAGTCTTCACTAGAAGCCATCCACACTTTGTAGTTAATTGGTTCCTTCTTCACAGGCGAAACGACAATATTGTCTGCCCCGCCTACCTCCCCTCCGCCTTCAGCCTCAGCAGCAGGTCTCTCAGCTCGGGGCACTTGCTGGAAAGGCGCGTCTGGGGTCGCTCGCCCATCCCCCAACGCTGGCGGACTTCCTGGGCGTGCGGACTCACGCGGTAGTCCCCATCCATCATCTGCTTGAGCAGCTTGGCGGTCACGCGCGCATCGGCTAGGGCGCTGTGGGCGTGGCCCGTCGACTCGTCGAACTCGATACCAAACCACGTCGCCGCGTCACTCAAAGAGACGCACCCGTGGCTGCCCACGTCCATGATCGAGGTGTAAAACGCCTGCAGGTCGGCCCAGTCCGTAGGAAATGCGGCAAGGTCGATGTGTTTTGCCTGGCACTCGGTCAAAAGCTGTCGACGATCCGCCCCGCTCCAACGACCACCTGGGCGGAGTAGCGACCGATCCAATCGCTGAGCCTTTTGATCACCGCATAGAGCGGGTCGGCCATCGCGGTGTCCACGGCCGATATCCCCGTGAGCTCGCGGACGGGAAACGCAACGCCTTCGGTAAATTCTGTCTGCACAAACTGCGAGAACTCGCCTATAACGTTGCCGCGGTTATCGAGCTTGACGGCGCCGACCTCGATAATCTCATTGCGCAGTCCACGGCGCTGGCGCTGCTTTGGCACCGGCGCAAACTCAAAGTCCAGCACAATCTGGCGCGCAAAGTTCGTCGTATCGATAGCCGAGATACCCGGCGTCTTTTCAACTGACACGGTTAGGGCCTTTCTCCGTTGCCTGCCGCTTGCTACATAGGCGGCTACATTGCCGTAAGGATAGGTGGCCGCGCGGACATGAAAGCTGGGCGCAATACCATGCGCCAGGCACACGTCATGCAGACGGCCCCAAGAGAGTTGCCCGCTCTATTCAAATGCATGAAAAAGATTTAGGCCCGGTGACTTGAATCAGCGGTCATCCCGGGCCCATCAGAGCTCGTAGAGCTCTTGGTTGCTTTGGTCTCGCTCTTCACGGCGCTTATCGAACTTTCCGAGGCACTCAAGCAGCATTCGAAGCATAACAAGTCGCTGCCATTAAGGCACTGACCTCTTGACCAAGCAACGGCGCTGCCCAGCTATCACCCTTGGGCTGCCGTCAACTTTATTCTATCCGCGAGCATCTGGTTTACCAAATGGATTTTCGGTAAAGGAAGCACGGCACGCCCGCAAAACCACTACGCCCCAAGTGCCGCCATGGGAATCACCGCCACGCCGTCGTCGCGTGTATAGGCAATGCTCCCCTTTCCAACCACGACCGCCAAAAACGCCGGCGCGGCATTCTGGGCGGCAGGATTGGAGAGCACTTTCCTCTCCAGCGCCTTGAGATTTCTCGCTCCATCGTCTGCTTTCGCATCACTCAGCTTGACCTCGATGGCTCCCCAGCGCCCGTCGTGCTCAACGATCAGATCGACCTCAAGGCCCTTCTCATCTCGGAAATAATGGACACTGTTGTCGACACCGCCGTAGGTGGAAAGGAACACGCGCACGTCGCGCAGGACGAGATTCTCAAAGAGCATCCCCAGCGTTTGCATATCGCCAAGCAGCCGCTCAGGGGTAGCCCCCAGCAACGCCGCCGCAAGTGACGGGTCACAGAAGTAGCGCTTGGGGCGCACGCGAACGCGGGCCTTCGAGCGCATGGGCGGCTCCCATCCGCACAGGTCCTCGGTCAGCTTGAGCCTGTTGAAGAGGTCCAAGTACGCAGCGATGGTCCTCTCGTCGGGGCCCGCCTCACCGTACGAGGCGTCCTTTACGAGCGTCTTGTACGTGACAGCCTGGCTCTCGTTCATGGCAAGAGCTCGCAAAAGGCCGTGTGCAAGCTCGGGCGACATGCCCTCGTCCAGCACGTTGACGTCGAGCACCGAGTGCACGTACTGGCTTGCCGTCTCTCGCGCAAGATCTTCCGAAAGCCCAAGATTTGCAGGCCAACCGCCCCTGCAGCACCAGCGGGCGACGTCATCCACCGTGCTCTCGCGACGCTGAGGGGCAAAATCCTCGCCCTTAAAGAGGCTTGCCAGTGACACGAGCGGCTCGCCGTCGCCCGACTCACACAGGGCCATGGGGCGCATTGACAGACGGGCGATCCTACCCGTGCCGGAATGACGAACATGGCTGCGCTCCTCGCTTTTGAGCGCGGTCGAGCCCGTGAGCAAAAGTGTCCCCCGTTCGTTGCCGCTCGCGTCCACGAAACGCCGGGCGGCATCCCAAACCTCGGGCACCTCCTGCCATTCATCGACCAGGTGTGGCGCATCGCCGATGAGCGCCAGGCTTGGGTCGACCTCTGCCGCCGCACGCTGCGCAGGCTCATCGAGCCTGGAGACGCTCGCCGAGCGAGAGAGCGCCGTCCAGGTCTTGCCGCACCATTTGGGGCCGTTGATCTCCACACAGCCAAACGCCCGCATAAGGGTGTCGAGGCGCTCCTCTATGAGCCGGGGCCTATATCCCTTTTGGGTCAATCTCTTTGGTGCATCCATAGACGGCCGTCCCTCTCTATCACGCTATATGCGAAATTACGCCATTCTCAATGCTGATTTTACGCTACTTTCAATGTAGTTTTTACGCCATGACAGATGTAGTTTTTACGCCATTTTCATTGAAGGTTTTACGCTTGGCATCCTTAGCGCGACCCATTCCGAGCATCACATCAGAGCGTGCTTGGTTATCTCCGCTCGCACATCTCGGCAAACGAAATCAGCTTGGCATCTCCCCTGCTCGCCGCAGCTTCCTGACATCCTTGCGTAAAGCCTCGCTTCGAGAAGATCGCATAGCTTTTGTGCTGCCGCCTAAAGAGCTCGCTTCGATGCACGAGCTTTTGCAGCACGTCTTCGCCCACCGGTTCATTGCGCCATTTGCACTCCGCAAACAGAGCAGTGCTCTCGCCATCGTCAACAATCAAGTCGATTTCTTCCTGCGTATGCGTGCGATTATCCGTCCCCCACCAGCGCCCGACGCTCGCCGGAACCACATCGAGCTGGCCCGCGCGCGCGAGTTCGTACACGTATTGTCTGCATATAAGCTCAAAGACCGTACCCATGTAATCCGATACGTGTGGCTCAATGCGCTTATACGCCATCTCGGCCATATCGTTTTGAATCAGCCCGATGTTCTGCGGAACAAACTTGTACCAGAACCTAAACATCTGATCGCTCAGCAGATACACGGCTCGCTTATTACTCGTCTCGTTTAGGGGCAGCTCGCGCTCGACAATCCCAAGCGACGCCAGCTTATCCACATAGCTCTTTACGTTGCTCGCAGGGATTCCCGTAGAGCTCGCAATCTCCGAGATCTTCGAGCGCCCCTGGGCAATTGCTTGCACGATCGCATCATATTGCTCGGGATTGCGGCACTCCTGCAATAGCAGGTTACTCGGCTCCTCAAAGAGATAGCCCGTAGGAGTAAGAAAAAGACGTTTGATGTTGTCCTTGAGCGGTGCGGCAGGATCGACTTTCTCGATATATGCAGGAATGCCACCCGTCATGCCATAGCAAACTGCAGCGTCTTCGCGACCCATGCTCTGCCACAGGCCGAGGGTCGTCATAAAATCGAGCGGCATGATCTTAAACTGGGCCGTACGCCTACCGTATAGCGGACTCTCGTAGCCCAACACCTGCTCTTCCATAAACGAAAGCGACGACCCGCACAGGATAAGCATAAGCTTGGTCTCTTTGTACAAGTGATCGATCTTGTCTTGCAGCAACGAGCTGATCTCGGGATTCGATTGGGCGAGATAAGGATACTCGTCGATCACGACAATCAAACGTTCCGTGCGAGCCATGGTAGCCAACGCATCGAACGCCTCGTCAAAACTACGAAACGACACGCCAGCAACACCAACGGAGCCCGCAAGTATCGCCTGGCTAAAGCCATGCAGGTTTGCCTCTGCATTGGTACGACGAGCTTGAAAGTAAATAGCCTTCTTGCCTTGGATAAACTCTGTGATAAGACGCGTTTTGCCCACGCGACGGCGGCCGTAAATCACAGGCATCTCAAAGGAGCCCGTGCCATACAGTCGATTGAGCTCGGACATTTCCACTGTTCTTCCGATAAACATAGGGCCATCCTTCCTTTGCGTTATAGCTAGCTATATTATACCTTCCTATAATATAGCTAGCTATAACGTAATTCGACAAGCGGCGCACACGAAAGGGGCGGTACACCACCGCACGTGGACCGTTCCGGAAAATGCATCCCGTTCTGGAGCCAAAAACTGGGCCGTAGTTTCCGCCAAACATGCCATCCGTTCATCCCATTCTGAGGCTTGAATCCGGAACACAGTTTCCGCTCCAAACAAAAGGCCCCGGCTCGCGATGGAGCCGGGGCCAAAGGTGCAGCATATACAGTTGGTGTTGTGCGCGAACAGCCCATCAGCAATGCCGTCTGCGCCCTACCCACGGTGACGGGCGCGGCTGTACGGCGTATCCACCATGGGCAGATCCGGACGCAGCTTGCCGTCGAATGCGCGATAGGCGTTCTGCACGGCGGGCGCCGTGGGGATCGTTGCGATCTCGCCGATGCCCTTGCCGCCGTATGCCACGGGCAGCAGTTCGTCCTTCTCCACGTAGATGGCGTGGATATCCGGAATCTCGGGCGCGCGGAACAACCCGAGCGTGCCGTACCTTGCCTGGGGCACGCAGTCCTTGAGCGGCCAGTCCTCGGTAAGCGCATAGCCCATACCCATGAGCACGCCGCCTTCGATCTGACCCTGGATGGAGATGGGGTTGACCACCTTGCCGGAATCGTGCGCAGCATAGACCTCGCTCACGCGGCCGTCATCGTCCAAAATGACCACATGCGTGGCAAAGCCGTAGCAGATGTGGCTCTTGGGGTTGGGAACATCCGCACCCAGCTTGTCGGTCGGCTCCAAGTACACGTAGCCAAACTCGCATCCCTCGAGTGCCTTGATGGCGGCCGCGGGATCCTGAGGATGCATACCCTGACCAGCGACGAGCTCCTGCGTGTGCAGCTGATAGGCGCGACCGTCGTCGTACTCGATCTTGACGCCGTCGCCATGTGCATTCACGGGAGCGGCGGGCGCAGACTTGCCGGCCTCGATGTCAAGCATGGCATCGCGCAGCAGGAAGGCGGCACCGCGCACGGCCTCGCCGGTCACGACCGTCTGACGCGAGCCAGACGTGGTGCCGGAGTCGGGAGCGTTCTCGGTGGAGCACTCGCCGTTGGCAATGCAGCGAAGCGGCAGACCGCAGGCCTCGGCAACGTCCTGCAAAAAGACGGTGTTGCAGCCCTGGCCGATGTCGGACGTGGCGGCATAGACCACGGCCACGCCGTTCTCGACGCGAATCTTGCAGCGGCCGGCGTCGGGCAGGCCAACGCCCACGCCAGCGTTCTTCATAGCGCAGGCAATGCCGGCGTGGCCGGGATGCGCGTAGTAGGCATCCTTGACCTCGAGCAGTGTCTCCTTAAGCGCCGTGGAGCAGTCGGCAATCTGGCCGTTGGGCAAAACCTCGCCCGGCTCGATGGCGTTACGGTAGCGGATCTCCCACGGATCCAGGCCGACCTTCTCTGCCAGCAAGTCGATCAGACTCTCGAGCGCAAACTCGGACTGGCAAACGCCAAAGCCGCGGTACGCGCCGGCGGGCGGGTTGTTGGTGTAGTAGCCAAAACCGCGAATGTCGGTGTTCTGGTACTTGTAGGGGCCGACGGCATGCGTGCAGGCGCGCTCGAGCACCGGGCCGCACAGCGACGCGTAGGCGCCGGTATCAAAGTTGATCTCGCAATCCAGACCGGTAAAGTTGCCCTCGGCGTCGCAACCCAGTGTAAAGGTACCGTCCATGGCATGGCGCTTGGGATGGAACGCGAGTGACTCGGCACGCGTGAGCTTGCACTTCACAGGACGCTGGAACTTATAGGCGGCGAGCGCGGCCAGATGCTGAATGGACACGTCCTCCTTGCCGCCAAAGCCGCCACCCACGAGCATGGTCTCTACAACCACACGCTCGGGCTCGTTGTCCCAGCCAAACATGTGGGCGCACTCTTTGCGCGTATCGTAGGCACCCTGGTCGGTCGACTGCACCTTGACGCCGTTCTTGTACGGGAAGGCGACGGCGCACTCGGGCTCCAAGAAGGCATGCTCGGTAAAGGGCGTGGTAAAGCGCTGCGTCACGGTGAATGCGCTTTCGGCCAGCGCCTTGGCGGCGTCGCCGCGCGTCACATGACGGCTCTGGCACACGTTGTCCTTGAGCTCCACCGTGTTGCCAAAGGCAAAGAAGCTGTCGTGCAGACGCGGGGCGTCGGCGGCCCCGGCCTCGACAATGTTGCGCACGGGCTCCAGCGGCTCGTAGTCAATCTTTACGAGCTTCTTGGCCTTCTCGAGCGTCGCCTCGTCCTCGGCGACCACCAGCACGATGGCATCGCCCACGCAACGGGTGATATCGCCCTGAGCGATCATGACGTCCCAGTCCTGGATAAGGTGGCCGACCTGGTTGACCGGCACGTCCTCGGCGCGCAGGATGCCCACCACACCGGGCAGGGCCTCGGCCTTGGAGGTGTCGATGGAGAGCACGCGGGCGCGCGGATACTTGGAGCGCACGGCGCTGGCGTAGGTCAGGCCCGGCTGATCGAGCTCGTCGATGTCGTCGGGATACTTGCCCTCACCGAGCACCTTCTTGCGCACGTCGACACGGAAGGCGCGCTTGCCCACGCCGTAGTCATCGCCGCGCTCCAGGTCCTCGTCGATCTGCTTTTCGCCGCGGAGCACCGCAGCGGCCAGCGAGATGCCCTCGATAATCTTTTTGTAGCCGGTGCAGCGGCAGACGTTACCGCGAATGGCGTACTTGATCTGTTCCTCGGTGGGCTCGGGGTCCTCGGCGATGAGCGCTGCGCCCGCCATGACCATGCCGGGGATGCAAAAGCCGCACTGCACGGCGCCCACGGCGCCAAAGGCGTACACAAAGGCCTCGCGCACGTCCTGGGGCAGGCCCTCGACGGTCACGATGTTGCGGCCGGCGGCAAGCGCGGTGGTCAGTACGCACGCCTTGACGGCCGCACCGTCCACGTGGATGGTGCAGGTACCGCACGCGCCCTCGGAGCAGCCGTCCTTGGCGGAGTGAATGTGCAGGTCGTCGCGTAGGTAGCGCAGCAACGGCTTGTTCTGCGTCGTCGTGCGCTCCACGCCGTTAACGGTAAAAGTGAATTCCTGTGCCATGGTGATTCCCTTCTACACGCCGGCGGCGATGCCGGTGCGGTCGTGGATGGCGCCATGCGGGCAGACGACGGCGCACATGCCGCACGACAGGCAGTCCGCGCCGTCGATATGGGCGCAGTTGTCCTCGATGCGGATAGCGCCGGCAGGGCACTTTTTGGCGCACATACCGCAACCGATGCAGCTCGTGTCGCAGATCTTGCGCGCAATGGCGCCCTTATCGGTGTTGTTGCAGCGCACCAGAATGTTCTGGTAGCCGGGAACAAAGGCAATCACGCGCTGCGGGCACGCCATGCCGCACAGGCCACAGCCCGTGCACTTGGAGCGGTCCACGCGGGCGACGCCGTCGACCAGCGCAATGGCACCGTGGGGGCAGGCCGTGACGCAGGCGCCACAGCCAATGCAGCCTTCGCTGCAGCGGGCGTCGCCGCCTGCGGAGGCGCAACCGCTTCCGCAGGCAACGTAGGCCACATTATGTTGAATGGATTTGGCCATAAGAGACTCGCCTATTTCTTAAGAAGGTACGAATAGTTGTCGCGCACGGCCCTGATGGTCAGGCGGACGGCCTCGGGAAGACCGGTGTTGACGGCATCGACCGAGACGGTGCGGACCGTGCCGGCGACGCGGACCTTAAAGTGGTCCTCGCCCACGGCCAGGAAGCCCTCGTTCTCGGAGTTCTCCATGTCCTCCTCGCTCCAGAACAGGGTGAGCTTGTCCTTGTAGGGACGACCCTCCTGATAGGGGCAGAACACGGCACAGTTACCGCACTCGTTGCACATGCCGTCGACATGGACGACCTGATGCTTGGCCAGGCCCGGCACCTTAATTGCCACGTTGGCGCGGTTGGGGCACACGTCGCAGCAGACCTCGCACACCGAGCCGC
>USAY01000015.1 GCA_900552755.1 uncultured Collinsella sp. | reverse complement strand
ACGAGCGCACGGGTCGTTATTTTTTCCATAACGTGCAGTCGGTCCGCGTGCTCGATGCGCTGTACGGTCGCAACGTGTCGCTTCAGACGCTCGATGGCGTGCTCTGCCACAACGGCGAGTACGAGCAGCGTGTGTTCGAGCTCTCGGACATGGGTTCCTTTGACCAGTTCGATCGAACCGTCGAGGATTGCATTGCCACAGGCTATAGCGCAATTGAGCACTTGCGCCCCATGACGCTTGAGGGCTGTGTCGTTCGCATCTCGGATATTCTTGCCTATGCGGGGCGTGATCGCCAAGACGCCATTGCGGCGGGCCTGCTGTCACCCGACGCTTTTGACGATGGGCTTGGCGGAGCATACAACAGCTGGATTCTCACGCATGCCTCTATCGATATCGTCGAGCACAGCTATGGCAAGCCGCGCATCGAGATGAGCGAGGACCTGTTCGAGGAAATCCGCCGCGCTAAGCGCGAGAACTACGAGAAGATCTATAGCAAGGGCGGCATCGAGGGCGACTCCGAAACGGAGCTGCGCGAGGCGTTCGAAAAGCTCTATGACCGTTGCCTGCAGGATATAAACGAAGGCGACGAGTCTTCGTATATCTTTAGGCATCACATTTCGCGCATTGAGCGGCAGCTTTCCTACTACAATCGCACCTATGCATGGCAGGATGATAAAGATCAGACCGTAGTGGATTACATTTCGAGCATGACGGACGGCTATTTCTGTGAGCTGACGAGCAAGCTGTTCCCGGGGCTGAAGTTTCCGCATCGTACCTATATTAACGAACGGTAGTTCGTATATTTTCGGTATACTGTTGAGGAACAACGATTTTGATGGATGCACGGGATGGCTATGGACGACCTTTTTTCTGCCTCGACGCGCGAGCGTTCCTTTAAAAATGCGCCGCTTGCGGTGCGCATGCGCCCCAATTCGCTCGACGAGTATGTGGGCCAGCAAAAGGCCGTCGGTAAGGGCTCATGGTTGCGTGCCGCGATCGAGCACGACGTGCTTTCGAGCGTGATTCTGTACGGGCCTGCCGGTACGGGCAAGACGACGCTGGCCCATATTATCGCCAACCATACTAAGAGCGAGTTTGTCGAGGTCAGCGCTGTGACGGGCACCGTGAAGGACTTGCGCCGCGTGATTGATGAGGCCAAGACGCGCCTGAATACCTACGACCGCCGCACCATTCTATTCATCGATGAGATTCACCGCTTCTCTAAGTCGCAGCAGGATGCCCTGCTGCATGCAGTTGAGAACCGTACCGTCATTATGATTGGCGCCACGACGGAGAATCCGTACTTCGAGGTCAACTCGGCACTGTTGTCGCGTGGGCGTGTGGTGGAGCTTGAGCATCTGAAGGATGAGGATATCGCCACGCTTATTGAACGTGCGCTTGAGGCACCGCAGGGCTTGAACGGTAAGTTCTCGGCCGATGAGGATACGGTCAAGACCATCTGCACGCTGGCAGCGGGTGACGCTCGCTCGGCGCTCACGACGCTCGAGCTTGCGAGCGAGATTGCCGTCACGCGTCCCGATACCGAGGGAACGCCAGCGCCCGCGGCGGGGGAGCGCTATCCCATCACCGTGGATGACGTGAAGATCGCCAACCCGCGTCGCGGCTTTACATACGACAAAAACGGCGACATGCACTACGACATCATCAGTGCGTTTATTAAGTCTATGCGCGGTAGTGACCCCGATGCCACGATCTATTGGCTCGCGCGCATGATCGATGCTGGGGAGGATCCTAAGTTTATCGCTCGCCGTATTATGATTCACGCTTCTGAGGATGTTGGCAACGCCGACCCGCAGGCGCTTTTGGTGGCGCATGCCGCGTTTAAGTCTGCTGAGGTCATTGGCTATCCCGAGTGCCGCATTAACCTTGCTCAGGCTGCACTCTATGTGTGCTTGGCGCCTAAGTCAAACGCATGTGAGGCCTCGATTGACGCGGCGTTGGCCGATATTCATAGCAGCGGTTTACGTGAGGTGCCGAGTTATTTGCGCGATCGTCATCGCCCAGGTAGCGACGAATACGGTGTATATAAGTATCCGCATGATTATCCCGAAGGCTGGGTCGATCAGCGCTATTTGCCCGATGGCTTGGAACGCGGTGCATTTTGGCAGCCTGCCGGGCGCGGCTGGGAAGAATGGCGCGTAGAGCAAAGTGAACGCGACCGCAGCGGGAATGCACCGAAGTAGCTGCTGATAATTTTGTCCCACGTTGCTGCTCATGGCATGTTCGGTCCCCTTTGGGGTACCATGGAAACCGTCTGTATATCGATTCCTTTGGGAGGCTTGTATGAGTCCCATTCAAATCGCCCTGCTGCTGCTCGCCGTTGCCGGCGTGTGGGCCATCGCTGAGCTCGCGCTTACCCTGCGCAAGACCCGCAATGTTGTTGACTCGCTCGATAAGATCGTGAACGACCTCAACAACACCATCGCCGAGGCTCAGCCTGTGGTGGCGAAGCTCGATGGCGCTGTCGATGAGCTTACGCCGGCGCTTGCCCAGATGGAGCCGCTGCTTAAGTCGAGCAAGACGGCAGTTGATGCCCTTACCTCCAATCTCGTAGAGGTCGAAGCCGTGGTTCGCGACATTTCCGAGGTTACGGGCAGCATGGCCGAGGCCAGCAATGCTGTGTCGAGCGTGACCGACTCTGCCGCCGGTGCTGTGCAGAAGCTCTTCAATAAGGTGAAGGCTCCTGCAGCTGAAGCCGAGCGCAAGCTTTCCGCTGCCGCCGAAGAAGCCGAGCAGCCGACCGAGCGCGTCTTGATTGGCGAGGACGAGGCCGCCGCGGGCGACGATGATGGTCAGAAGTCTGTATCCAAGCCGGCTCAGTATTACACCTATACGCCCGCCGAGACCTCTGAGGAGTCCTGCGATGAGTAGCGAAGCAACCTGCCCTATCACGCTGACCGTTGCCGGTGACCCGCGTCTCGCTCGCCTTGTGCGCATGACGGCAGCCAACGTTGGTGCCCTGTGCTCTATGTCTGTCGATCGCATCGAGGACATCCGCATGGCTGCTGAGGAGGCTTTCATCTTTGGTTGCACCGCGGTCGACTGCGATGACATCACCATCAAATTCGATGTCGATGAGACCCACGTTGGCATGACTATTACCTTTGGCGACCAGGCTACGGTCGATGAAGACGACCAGGCTGCGGTGTATGCCGAGCTCATCCTCGCGAGCGTGTGCGACTCCTACGAAAAGACTACGGCGCCCCTGACGCTTTCCCTCGACCTCAAGGCGGATATCTAATATGACCGAACGTTCCCGGAGCGGCAAGACCGCTTGGGACAAGGAGAAAACCCGCGAGCTGTTTCGTCGTTACAAGGAGACCGGTGATCCGGACGCCCGTGAGCAGCTCGTCATGTCCCATATGAACCTGGTAAGGTTTCTTGCCAACAAATTTAAGAACCGCGGCGAGCCGCTCGATGATCTGATGCAGGTTGGCTATTTGGGCCTGCTCAAGGCTATCGACCGCTTTGACCCCGAGCGCGGACTCGAGTTCACGACGTTTGCGACACCCACTATCTTGGGCGAGATCAAACGCCATTTCCGTGACAAGGGGTGGAGCGTGCGCGTACCGCGCCGTCTGCAGGAGCTCTCGGCCAAGGTCAACCAGGCTACTGACAAACTTACCAACGAGCTGCAGCGTTCGCCCAAGGTTGAGGAGATCGCTGAGTATCTAGATGTGACTGTCGATGAGGTCCTCGAGGCTATGGAATCGTCTTCGGCCTATACCTCGGTGCCCATCGAGGCTCCTGGTGCGTCCGATTCCGACGATGCCCCTTCGATTCTCGACCGTTACGCCGACGACGACAACGAGCTCGACTTTACCGATGACCGCCTAGTGATCGAGGAAGCCATCCGCGATTTCTCGCCGCGCGAGCGCGAGGTGATCGAGCTGCGCTTTGTGAAGGGCATGACCCAGATCGAGATCGCCAAGAAGCTGGGTATTTCTCAGGTGCAGGTTTCGCGTCTGCTGCGCCGCACGCTTAAGAAGATTCAGGACAAGATCGACCCCGACGGAGTGATGATTCGTTCATGAGTGAACACCCCCAACAAACCGATCGCGTGCTGCGCGACACCCGCATTCTGACGCTTCGCATTTGGGCTGTTGTCGGCTGCATTGTCATCGCCGCTGTCATCTTTAACCTTATGGGCATCCTGGCGCCGGTTATCGAGTTTCTCGCCGTTGGTTCCATCATTGCCTTTGTGATGTCCCCGATCACCAACTGGCTCGAGCACCATGGCGTGAATCGCGGCATCGGTTCGCTTATCGCGCTTATTGTTGTTGTTGCCGTGCTCGTCGGTGTCGTTTGCATCTTGTCGCCGATTCTCTTTGGTCAGATCATGGAAGTCCTGAGCCGCCTGCCCGAGCAGCTTCGTGTTGCGGGTGGCGATCTCAATGAGATGATCTCGCATGCCAAGACGCTCAACAACACGCCGCTCAAGGAGTATCTGGACGATAATCTTTCGTCGCTGGTTGCCGTGGCATCGAAGTATGTGTCTCAGATTGCTGCCGAGCTTGGCCGCGGTGTGTTCCCGCTCATCACCAATACGGCCTCGCAGTTGTTCGTGATCTTCCTTGGTCTGGTGCTTGCGTACTGGATGGCCTTCGACTACCCTCGCATGCACCACGAGATTTGCACCATCATCGGTCAGGAGAAGGAGACCTCGTACCGCTTTATGGTCGCCATCCTTTCTCGCTCTGTCGGCGGCTACATGCGCGGTATGGTCGTGACGTCCATCTGCGGTGGTTTCCTCGCCTTTATCGGTTTTTTGATCATCGGTCATCCGTATGCGGCGCTCATGGCTATCTTTACCGGCATCATGCATTTGGTTCCGGTCGTCGGTCCCTGGGTGAGCGCAGCAATCGCCACGGTACTCGGCTTCATGTTCAGTCCCATGTTGGCGTTATGGACGCTCATCGTGACGATGGTCGTGCAAAACGTCACCGATAACGTGATTTCGCCTAAGGTTATGCAGAGCTCGGTGCAGGTGCATCCCATCATGAGCCTCACGGCGCTCGTTATTGGCTCGGCACTCATGGGCCCCATCGGCATGATTATTGCCATCCCGCTATGTGCGGCCCTCAAGGGTATCTTCGTGTACTACTTCGAGAATGAGACCGGCCGCCAGCTTGTGGCCTATGACGGCGCCGTGTTTAAGGGCACACCGTACCGCGATGCCGATGGCAACCCGGTCGCCGCCTACGACGCGCTCGGCGACGACACCTTCATCTACGAGTCCGAGCTCATCGGCAACGAGACCGCGCCCGAGGCCCAGGCCATGCCCAAACCCGAGCTCGATAATCCCTGGATGAAGCTCTCGGGCCTTCAGCCCGATGCTACGGGCTTTTTCAAGAATCCCTTCGCCAAAGACGACGATTTCAATATGAACGACGAAACCAAAACCGGCATCGACGGCTCCATGGACGATTCGGATTCTAAATAGGTTCTATTAACGTTTCTTGAAGTTGTAAATGACAAGAAACGCGACCAAAGCGATTGATAAGGGGCCGGCTACATAGAAAAAG
This sequence comes from uncultured Collinsella sp., assembly GCA_900552755.1. Classification (GTDB taxonomy): domain Bacteria; phylum Actinomycetota; class Coriobacteriia; order Coriobacteriales; family Coriobacteriaceae; genus Collinsella. Next base: position 18,994 of record USAY01000015.1, on the reverse strand, counting down.
AGAACGTCAATTGCGCGTAGAGTGTAATAAGCCTTATCGCCGGACATTACTGTATACAATACGTATCCAAATGATGGTTGGTTTGCGTACCAGCATGAGAAGGCTAAGAGCGCTAAAAGTGCTACAACCAGAAGTGCATTCAGGACAAATCGTTTGCTTTTCATCGATCGCTCCTTTCGGGTGAATCTTATATGCAATTATACAGCAGTCCTTTTTCAAAGGATCGCGCAGTACTAAATAACGTGCACTTTCGCTGGAGGGTCGCTGTTTGGCGACCCTCTTTTTTGCACAGGCGCGGCGGGATGGTAATATCGTTATGTTTGAACTGTTTCGATGTGAAACCGAGGAGATTCCCTCTATGAGTGCTGACTACCCGTCAATGACTACGGCCGAGATTCGCTCCAAGTTCCTCAACTTCTTTGAGGAGCGCGGTCTTAAGCTCTATCCTTCTTCGTCCCTCGTCCCTGACGATCCTTCGCTGCTGCTTGCCAACGCCGGCATGAACCAGTTTAAGGAGTACTACCAGGGCAAGAAGACCATGAAGGAGATCGGCGCTATCTCCTGCCAGAAGTGCGTCCGCACCAACGACATCGATTGCATCGGCGAGGACGGCCGTCACCTGTCCTTCTTCGAGATGCTCGGCGACTTCTCCTTTGGCGGCGTCTCCAAGCAGCAGGCTTGCGCCTGGGCCTTTGAGCTCATCACCAAGGAGTTCAAGCTGCCGCTCGACCGCCTGTACTTCACCGTCTTTACCGAGGACGACGAGACCCACGACGTGTGGCGTTCTTTGGGTGTTGCTGAGGACCACATCTCCCGCCTGGGCGAGGACGACAACTTCTGGGCCGCTGGCCCCACTGGCCCCTGCGGCCCGTGCTCCGAGATTTACTTTGACATGGGCGAGGAGGTCGGCTGCGGCAGCCCCGACTGCAAGCCTGGCTGCGACTGCGACCGCTTCCTGGAGTTCTGGAACCTCGTCTTTACCCAGTACGACCGCCAGGAGGACGGCTCCATGCCGGAGCTGCCGCACCGTAACCTCGATACGGGCATGGGCCTTGAGCGCATGGCCGCCATCATGCAGCACAAGACCGCTAACTACGACGGCGATCTGATGCAGCACCTCATCAAGCTCGGTGAGGAGATCAGCGGCAAGACCTATGACGCCGACGATTACTCCGGCGCTAGCCGCTCCCTGCGCATCATCGCCGACCACTCCCGTGCCGTCGACTTTATGATCTCGGACGGCATCCTGCCCGGTAACGAGGGCCGCGAGTACGTCCTGCGCCGCCTGCTCCGCCGCGCCGTGTTCCACGGCCGCCTGCTGGGCATCGAGGGCGCCTTCCTGACCAAGTTCATCGACGAGGTTAACGCTCAGATGGGCGAGGCCTATCCCGAGCTGCTCAAGAACGTCGCGCTCGTTAAGGGTATTGTCGCCTCCGAGGAGGAGCGCTTCTCCACGACGCTCGACAACGGCCGCGTCTACCTGGATGAGGCCCTGGCAGCGCTTGCCGAGGGTGCTGTGCTTCCGGGCGATGTTGCCTTTAAGCTGCACGACACCTTTGGTTTCCCCATCGACCTGACCGTCGAGATCGCGGGCACCGCTGGCCACGATGTCGACATGGACGGCTTTACCGCCTGCATGGAGGACCAGAAGGCCCGCGCTCGTGCCAACGTCAAGGGCGATGCCTGGGGCAGCTTCAACGACGTGTGGGTCGAGCTTTCCGACAAGGTCGCCGCGACCGAATTCGACGGCTATGACAACGATGCGATCGAGGGTGCCAAGGTTGTCGCCATCGTTCGCAACGGCGAGTCCGTCGAGTCCGCTGCCGCCGGCGAGAACGTCGAGGTCGTGCTCGACCGCACCCCGTTCTACGCCGAGATGGGCGGCCAGCAGGGTGACGCCGGCGAGCTTTCCGCCGAGGGCGTTTCGCTGACCGTTTCCGATACCAAGAACCACAACGGCCTGTATGCTCACGTCGCCCACGTTGCCGAGGGCACGCTGACCGTCGGTGCTACCGTGACCGCCGCGCTCGACGCCGAGCGCCGTGGTTTCCTGCGCCGCAACCACACCGCCACCCACCTGCTCGACGCCGCCCTTAAGCAGGTCCTGGGCGAGCATGTCTCCCAGGCCGGTTCGCTGGTGACGCCCGAGCACCTGCGCTTTGACTTCACGCACTTCGAGGCCCTGTCCTCCGAGCAGCTCAAGGCTGTCGAGGACCTGGTCAACCAGCAGATCTTCGCTTCCAAGCCGGTTGTGACCCGTGTCATGGGCATCGACGAGGCTAAGGCTGCCGGCGCTGTCGCTCTGTTTGGAGAGAAGTACGGCGATGTTGTCCGCGTCGTCTCCGTGGGCGCCGAGGACCAGCCGTTCTCCCGCGAGCTCTGTGGTGGCACTCATGCCGCCAATACCGCCGAGATTGGCCTGTTCAAGATCATTTCCGAGTCCTCCACGGGCTCCAATGTCCGCCGTATCGAGGCCGTGACCTCTAAGGGTGCCCTCGACTACATGGCCGACCGCCTGGCGCTCGTTGACGCCGCCGCCGCTGCGCTCAAGTGCCGCGTCGACGAGGTTCCCGCCCGCGTGGAGAACCTGCAGGCCGAGCTGCGCGAGACGTCCAACAAGCTCAAGAAGGCGCTCACTGGTGGCTCCTCCGATGCGATCTCCAGCGCCATCGAGGGTGCTGTCGAGCTGAATGGCTACAAGCTCGTTGTTGCTGAGCTCCAGGGCCTTGAGGCTGCCGACCTGTGCAACGTATGGGATACCGTGCACCAGAAGGTCGCCGGCCCTGTCGCTTGTGTCGTCGCCAGCGTGACTGAGAAGGGCACTCCGGCCCTGCTCGCTGCCGGCTCCGATGACGCCGTGAAGGCCGGGTTCCACGCCGGTAATGTGATCAAGCAGATCGCGGGTCTGGTCGACGGTCGCGGTGGTGGCCGTCCCAACATGGCCCAGGCCGGTGGCAAGAATGCTGCCGGCATCGCCGATGCCCTCGCGGCCGCCAAGACCGCGCTCGGCGCCTAAGAATCTAAGAAGTCACTGTGGTCGCGCTTGCGCTGGACATAGGGGAGACCAGGATTGGCATCGCCGTCTCGAGCCGTGATGGCAAGATGGCGATGCCCGTCAAGGTGCTCCCGGCCGCCGAGGTCACCGGTATGGCCAAGACGTTCCGCTACCTGGTCGAAGACTATGAGCCCGACATCCTGGTAAGCGGACGTCCCCTGACCATGGCCGGTGAGCTCGGCCCCCAAGCCGAGCGCGTTGCCGCCGTGGCGCAAAAGATTGCCGACGAGCTCGATCTTCCGCTGGAGTTTGAGGACGAGCGTCTGTCCTCGCAAGAGGCCAAGCATATCCTGCGCGAGCAGGGCCTCAACGAAAAGCAGATGAGGGGCAAGATCGACATGATTGCCGCCAGTCTTTTTTTGCAGACGTGGCTCGATCGTAAAAACGAGGAGGTTTCGCATGCCTAGTGCTTCCGATCCGCGCCAGCCGAATCGTACACGTCAGCCGGCGTCGCGCCCTGCCCAGCCTGGCCAGCGTCCGGCACAGCCGACGCAGCGCGCAGCTCAGCCTGCCGCGCGCCCGGTGCAGTCCTTCTCTCGTTCGGCCCAACCTGTTCAACGGACGGGTCAGCAGCCTTCTGCTCGTTCGGTTCAGCATCCGGCTTCTCACGCGGCTCAGCAGCCCACTGCTCGTACGGCCCAGCCTGCAGGCGGTACCCGCTTTAAGCAGCAGGCACCTACCCAGCGAACGCAGGCCCCCCAATCGCATTCTCATCACGCCCGCGGTTCGCATGGCGTTGCTCCGGCGACCCGCTCGAGCTACAACACGCATACTCGTCGCGGTGCTCAAAAGAAGAGCTCTCCGGTTCCCATGATCATCGGCGTTGTGGTGGCGGTGCTTGCGCTTGTCGCGATCGTTTTCTTTGTCGTGCCGGCCGTCAAGGGCTTCTTTGCCGGTGAGGATACGAAGGTCACGGCTGGTCAGCAGGTTACGGTAACCATTCCCGACGGTGCTTCGGGCGATACGATCGCCTCGATTCTCTCCGAGAACCATATCGTCGAGAATCCCAAGGATTACTATGCGGCGGTGAAAAAGCTCAACGCCGATATGTCGCTCAAGCCTGGTACCTATTTGTTCACCACACTCATGGACGCGACCAAGGTTGTTCAGCAGCTCATGGAAGGTCCCAACGCGGGCTCCAATGCGCTAACTATCCCTGAGGGCCTGACGGTCGATCAAGTCGCCGACCGTGTGGCCCAGGCCTACGATGGCATCTCTAAGGAAGACTTCCTCAACCAGGCTAAGGCCTCCAACTACGTGGACGACTATAGCTTCCTTAAGGGCGCCGCCAACGACTCGCTTGAGGGTTTCTTGTTCCCCAAGACTTATTCGTTGGGCGATTCGCCGACGGTCGATGACGTGATTCGCGCTATGCTCGATCAGTTTAAGACCGAGTACAAGTCGCTTGACTTTGCGAGTTGCGAAGCCAAGATCAAGGAGCGCTATGGTGTGGAGATGTCCGACTACGACATCGTCAACTTGGCCTCTATCGTTGAGCGCGAGGGCCTCAACGCCGATCAACGTGCGCACGTGGCCTCGGTCTTCTACAACCGCCTTGCCGGCAAGCTCGACGGTCTGCGCTATCTCAACAGCGATGCGACCATGATGTATGTCACCGGTGGCGAGGTTACCGCCGATGACCTGCAGAGCGATAGCCCGTATAACACCTATAAGCATGAGGGCCTGCCGCCCACGCCCATCTGCTCTCCGTCGCTCGAGGCACTCAAGGCCACGCTTGAGCCGACCGACTCCGATGACCTGTATTTCTACATTACGCAGGACGAGGAGTACTTCTCGCAAACCTACGAAGAGCATCAACAGTCTTGGAATTAGCATGAGGATTTTTAGCCCCAAACGATACGTTGCCTCGGTCGATCGCATCGACCTTGATGCCCTGTGGGCCGACGGCAAACGCGCCATTCTGCTCGATCGCGATAACACCCTGGTGCCGCGCGACACCGAGCAGGTTCCCGCCGCGGTTTCCGCTTGGCTCGATGCCGCCCGCGCCAAAGGCTTTAAGCTGTGCATGGTGTCCAACAACTGGCATCGCGACCAGGTCATGAGCTCTGCACGCGAGCTGGGACTCGAGGCCATCAGCCACGCCATGAAGCCGGCGCCGTTTGCCCTCAAGGCGGGTCTTAAGCGCCTCGGCGCCACGGCCGACGAGGCGGTGCTGATCGGTGATCAGCTCTACACGGACGTGTGGAGCGGCAATTTTGCCGGCGTCGATACTATCCTGGTTAAGCCGCAGGCAACCCAGGACCTGTGGTACACGCAGATCTTCCGTATCTTTGAGCGCCGGGCCCTGCGCGACCTTCCCTGCGAGGAATAGGTTTCGCCATGTCTCAGCACATCAAACACGGCTGCGACCATATCTTCTTTATCGGCTTTTTGGGCGCGGGCAAATCGACGCTTGCGCGCAACGTCGGCACTATGTTCAAGCGGCGTTTTATCGATACCGACCGCCTGGTCGTGCGCCGTTGCGGCAAGTCGGTAACCGAGATTTTTGAGACCGAGGGCGAGGATCGTTTTCGCGAGCTCGAGACCTCGGCGCTCCGTTCGCTCCAAAGCGAGCGCAGCCTGTTGGTTTCGTGCGGGGGCGGTATCGTCGAGACGCCGGTGAATATTGAGCTGATGCACGAAATGGGTACGTGCGTGTACCTCGAGGGCGACTTCGAGGATTCGATTCGCCAGATTCGTCGGTCCGACACGCGCCCCGATTTCCGTTCGCCCGAGCATGCCGCGCGCCTGTTTGAGCATCGTCGTCCGCTGTATCGCCAGGCCGCCGACCTTACCCTTGATATTCGCAACAAGTCCTTCGAGGACGTTTCCTACCTTTGTGCCGAGATGCTTTTGGAGCGTGGGCTGCTATGATTCGCCGTCAACTGATCAATTTCCAAAACCGCAGCGTCGATGTCCGCGTCGGATTGGGCGCGTTCGATGAACTGTCGCGTATGTTTGCCTCGGCCGTGGGCAAGCCTAAGCGCGCGATGGTCGTTTGGAACACCGCCACATCCGAGCGTTTTGGTGAAGTCGTCGAGCATGCGCTGGTCGACGCCGGTTTTGCCGTGTCGCCGCTAGTCCTCGAGGTTTCGCCTGCTGGTGGCACGCTGGCCGATGCCGATGCGATTTTTGGCGCCCTGTCTGCCAACGGCGTTACCTGCGACGATCTGGTTGTCGCCGTTGGCGATGCCGCAACCTGCTCGGTTGTTAGCTGGTGCGCCAACCAGTGGTGTGGCCGAACCGAGTGCGCGCTGCTGCCGACGACCTTCGACGCCATGCTCACGGTCGCGACGACCATGAAGCCGCTCGTCGCCTCGCCGGCGAATGCGCTTCCCGCTATCGCGTTCCGTCCTGAGCCGGGCTTGGTCGTGTGTGACCTCGACCTTGTTCGCGAGGCGGACCCCGAGTACCTCAAGTTCGGCTATGTGGTGCTTGTTGGCACCATGCTTTCGAGCAGCAAGTCCCGCTGGAATCAGTTTACTGAGACCGTTCCCGAGATTCTCGCGGGCGAGGAGGTCGCGCTCGTCAATGCAGTTCAATGGTCTCAGACTGCCCGCAAGGATGTACTGATGGCCACGAACCCGAGCGCCCGCCATGCGCTCGATTTTGGCAAGACGGGGGAGCGTACCCTGCGCGCTTGCTTGGGCGATGCTGCTTCGCAGGTTCCTGCCTACCAGCTGTTGTCCGAGGGCATGCGCTTTGAGGCGCGCCTAGCACATGATGCCTGCGACTTCGATATCGATTACGTCTTTGAGGTCGATGACTGCCTAGAGGACTTTGGTATCGAGGAACTTGCCCTCGATCTGGAGCCTGCCGCATATATCGAGGAGTTCCGCAGGCAGCAGTTCGCTCGCTCGAATCGCAGCATGCTGCCGCTGCCCGCGGCACTCGGCGCCATTCGCCTAACGAGCGTTGAGGACGAGGTTCTTGAGCGCCATGCTCACGCCTACTTGGCTTCTCGCAAAGAACTTCTCTAAGATTTATTGACATCCATCGTCTTTCGTATCATGTTGAGGGACGGGTTTCCAATCGGTTGCGGTTCGCATGCGATTCCGACGTTCGGTTGAGACCCGTCCCGTCTTTATAGAGACAATAAGAAAGGAATCTGCATGTCTGAGTTTGCTGCCGGTCCTGCCGGTCGTATCGAACGTGTCCGTGCCCTGATGGTCGAGCGCGGCTACGACGCTATCGTGGTACGCGACGAGGCCAATCTTCGTTGGCTCACGGGCGTGAAGGGCGTCTTCGACTACACCTTCGAGTTCCCGCACGCGGCGTTTATTACGGCTGACCAGTGCCTGTTCCATACCGACTCGCGCTACCTCAACAGCTTTGAGGAGAACACGCCCGCCGGCAGCCCTTGGGCCTATGACATGGACGAGGGCACCATCCCCGGTTGGGTCGCCGGCAAGATCGCAGCCAACAAGTGCCGCGTCTGCGCTGTCGAGGACGATATGCAGATCAACTTCTACCAGGGCATTCAGCGTGGTCTGGAGGATCGTTCCGTCGCCTGCATGTTGCCGCTGATGCATGACGACATCCGCAAGATGCGCGCCATCAAGGATGCCGAGGAGATCGAGCTCATGCGCCATGCACAGTCGATCACTGACGCCGCCTTCCAGCACATGCTCGGCTTTATTAAGCCCGGTATGACCGAGAAGCAGGTTCGCAACGAGCTCGAGAACTTTATGTTCGCCAACGGCGCTGACAGCCTTGCCTTCGGCTCCATCGTAGCGAGCGGTCCCAACACCGCCAACCCGCATGCCGTGCCGAGCGACCGCGTGATCGAGAAGGGCGACTTTGTCCTCATGGATTACGGCGCGGGCTACTGCGATTATCGTTCCGATATGACGCGCACCGTCGTGATGGGCGAGCCCACGCAGGAACAGCTCGACCTGTATGCGCTCGTGCGCCGTACGCACGAGGAATGCGTCGCCGCCATCCATCCGGGCGTCGAGGGCAACGACATTTTCAAGCTTTCCAAGAAGATCATCGGCGATGCCGGCTATGGCGATTACTACAACCATGGTCTGGGCCACGGCGTGGGCATCGACATCCACGAGCTGCCCAACTTCAACCGCAGCAAGAACACCATCGAGATCGGCTCGGTTGTCACCATGGAGCCCGGCGTCTACCTGCCCGGCGTGGGCGGCGTGCGCCTTGAGGACTACGGCGTGGTCACCGAGAACGGCTACGAGCCCTTCACCAAGACCCCGCACGACCTGCACGTCATCGATTCCTAGCCCATTTCGATAGGTTTTTGGGGCGGGGCGTCCGGAGCAATTCGGACGCCCCGCGTTCTCTTTTTATGCGCTCGCTGCAGGCGCCGTCTGCAAGTGTATAATTTCGCTCGTATGTAATTTGGACGCTTGTGCGTTCTGCCCATAACAAGAAAGGTCGCTATGCCTACCATTTCTACCGCCGACTTCAAGAACGGCCTCGGTCTCCGCATCAAGGACAAGGTCTACACCATCGTCGAGTTCCAGCATGTCAAGCCGGGCAAGGGCGGCGCGTTTGTACGCTACAAGACCCGCGACATCAAGAGCGGCCGCGTCGTCGAGAACACCTGCAACGCCGGCACCAAGTTCGAGAGCGTCATGCTCACCACCCGCGAGTTCCAGTACCTCTACAACGATGGCGCCGACTACATCTTCATGGACAATGAGACCTATGAGCAGGTTCCCGTTCCCGAGGACATGGTGGGTGAGAACTCCAAGTGGCTGCGCGAAAACGATATCTGCCAGCTGCTCTTCGCCGACGATGAGCTCATGGGCGTGACTCCGCCGATGTTCATCGAGACCACCATCGTCCAGACCGACCCGGGCTTTAAGGGCGATACCGTCCAGGGTTCCACCAAGCCGGCCACGATTGACACCGGCGCTGTCATCCAGGTCCCCATGTACCTCAACGAGGGCGAGGTCATCAAGGTTGACACCCGCGACGGCAAGTTCGTCTCCCGCGTCTAGTAACCAACTCTTCTAGGAGGACTCATGCCCCAGGAAATCAAGATTGACGGCATCGGCATTTCGCCCGATGTTCTGACCGCCATCGTCTCGCGCGCCGTGTCGGATGTCGAGGGCATCGCCTCCGTTGGCGTCAAGGACCTTGCCACCAACCTTGTCTCCATGATGCTCTCGTCCAAGGCCCCGGCTTCCGAGCCGGCGGTCGAGGCCGAGGTCGTTGGCGACAAGCTCGCACTCACCGTGCGTGTCGTGGTGTTCTTTGGCTATCCGTTCAAGAAACTCGCCGAGGCCGTTCGCGCTGCCGTGGTCGCCGCCATCGATGCCCAGGTTGGCGTTGAGGTCGAGCGCGTTGACGTTTGCATCGACGGCCTCGTTTTCCCCAAGGAGTAACCTTTGAGCCTTAAGGTTTATCGCGGGCGTACGCTTGCCCGCAGTCAGGCGCTGCAGCTGCTGTTCCAGGCCGAGGCCACGGACAGCCCGCTCGAGCGCGTCCTCGAGGGTGATTTCCTGATCTCGAAGGGGCCCCTCGATCCCTATGCTCTGGAGCTGTGCCGAGGTGCCTACGAGCATATCGACCGCATCGACTGTGCTCTGCGCTCCGTTGCCAAGAACTGGGATCTTATGCGCATGCCCGGCGCCGACCGCAACCTGCTGCGTATCGCCGTTTACGAGATGCGTTTCCTCACCGACGAGGAGGTCTCGGACGCCATCGTGATCAACGAGGCCGTTGAGCTTGCCAAGGCCTATGGCACCGACCAGTCCGCGTCGTTCGTCAACGGCGTGCTGGGTAAGATCGCTCGCAGCGAGGAGCTGCCGGGCGAGGACCTATACCAGGAGCTGCTGGCCGAGGATCGCGCTCGCGAGGAGGCACAGGCTGCCGAGGCTGCCGCAAAGGTTGCGGTTGCTCAGGCCGAGGCCGGCGTTCTCGACGAGGACGCTGAGGTCGCCGAGGCCGAGACCGGTACCGTCGAGGAGTAGCCATGCCAGAGGGTTCCGTCCGCAACTTCGACGAGATTTCGGACCGCTTGGACCAGATCATAGCTACCGTTCGCTCTAAGGATACGTCCTTGGAGCGTTCGCTCGATCTGTTTGACGAGGCGATTGAGCTGGGCTCCCGTGCGGTCGACATGGTCGATAAGTTTGAGCTGACGCCGCGTGAGGCCGACAAGCTCGAGCAGGAATACGATGAGGATGCGGCAAACGAATCCCAGGATAGCTAGGCCGCATCTCCGGATACGAATGGTTGATGGCATTCATGAAACGCGTGCGTCTTGATGACGAACTGATTTCACAGGGCATCTGCGCCGATCGCGCGGATGCCCTTCGCACTCTTATGGCTGGCTTGGTCTCGAGTGGCGGCGAGCGCTTGACTTCGCCGGGGCTTAAGGTGATCCCGGGGCTGCCGTTGCACGTGAAGGGGCGCATTCCCTATGTTGGCCGCGGCGGTCTTAAGCTCGAAGGCGCGCTTGATACGTTTGGTATCAATCCGACGGGCCTTGCCTGTCTGGATGTGGGCTGCTCTACCGGCGGCTTTACTGATTGCCTGCTCAAGCGCGGAGCTGCGACCGTTGTCTCGGTGGACGTGGGTCGCGCCCAGTTCGATTGGTCGTTGCGCCAGGACGATCGCGTGACGCTGCATGAGCGCACAAACGTGACGCAGCTGCCTGAGCTTGGCTATGCCGGCACTATCGACCTGGCTGTGTGTGATGTCTCGTTTACCAGCATCGCGAACATTATCGATGCGGTACTGGCGTGCCTGGCGCCTACGGGTGCATTCTGCACGCTCGTAAAGCCGCAGTTTGAGGCTCCGGCGGCGCTGGTGGGCGAGGGCGGCATTGTGACCGATTCCGCCGTGCGCCGCGATACACTCGTGGCGGCGGTTGAACTCTTTGCTGCCAAGGGCCTGTTCCCGGTCGATGTGTGCGTGTCGCCCATTCATGGTGCCAAGGGCAACGTTGAGTTTTTCCTGTACGGCACGAGATTTGACCCCGGCGATCGCTCGCAAGACGAGCTGCAATCCCAGGTATCGGTTATGAGCGAGAAAGCTGCAACGCTATGAAGGTCTTTCTGGTTCCCAATTACTACAAGCAAGAGGCGGTCGAGAGCGGCCTGATGCTCGAGCTTTGGCTGACGCGCCAGGGCTATGAGGTCGCATGGGCTGCCGACCAGCGATCGAAGATTCAAAGCACGCCTGATATTGACGGCTCCGATCTGGTCATTACGCTCGGCGGCGACGGCACGTTGCTGCGCGCTGCCCGCATCCTCAACCATCGTGAGATTCCTATCCTCGGTCTTTCCTATGGTCACCTGGGTTTTTTAACTGCTGCGAGTCCCGAGGAGCGCGACATTCTGCAGGTCGTGAGCGACGCCCTGTCCGGCGAGCTGCATGTGAGCCGTCGCGCTACCATCGCCGCGGATATCGTGTCCGTGCGCGAAGATGGTACGAAGGATGTTGTGCGCACCTTCGCCCTCAACGACATGGCGCTTACGCGCGGCCCCCTGTCCGATATGGTCGAGTTTGACATCACGGTGTCCGGTCACCATATCGACCGCCTACGCGGTGACGGTGTCGTCGTTTCGACGGCGACTGGTTCTACGGGTTACGCGCTCAGCGCCGGTGGCCCCATCGTGAGCCCTGACTATACGGGCATGGTCTGCGTACCCATTGCGCCGCACACCATTCAAGCTCGCGCTTTCTTGACTTCGCCGAGCGATGTCGTCGAAATCTTTATGTCTGATGACCGTCCGAGCGTTCCGGCGATCGCTATCGATGGACAGTTTATTACCTGCGACGGCACGGTCGAGAGCGTGGCCGTGCGCCGAGGCCCCGGCGATGTGCTGCTGCTCGACTACGGCCCCGAGAGTTTTTACAACTCGGTGAGCCGCGTATTCTACGGAGTCCGCCATGATCGATGAGATGCAGGTTTCTAACATTGCACTCATTCGCGAGGCGACGCTGGTGCCGAGTGCCGGCCTGACTGTCCTGACCGGCGAGACCGGCGCCGGCAAGACCGCGCTGCTCTCGGCCCTCAAGCTTATTTTGGGTGAGCGCGCGGATTCGTCGACGGTGCGCGAGGGCGAGGCGCTGGCGAGCGTCGAGGCGCGCCTGTTTGACGGCCCGCACGACACGGAAGGCTTCACGGTCCAGCGCAGCCTTTCCGCCGAGGGCCGCAGCCGCGTCAAGATTGACGGCCGCATCGCCAGCGTGCGCGAGCTTTCGGAGCGCGTCGGCGTGATGATGGATCTGTGCGGCCAGCACGAGCACCAGCGCTTACTCGATCCGGCGCATCATGTTGCGATGGTCGATGCCTGGGCAGGGCGCCCTGCACTCGAGGCGCTCGAGCACTACCGCGCCTGCTTTAAGGCTTCGCGCGCTGCCGCTAAGGAGGTTCGACGTGTCGAAGAGACCTCGCGTGCGCAGGGGAGCCGCGTCGAGGAAGCGCGCTTTGCGCTCGAGCGCATCGGCGAGGTCGACCCCAAACCGGGCGAGTATGAGGAACTCGAGGAACTGCTGCCGCGCTCCGAACATGCCGAGGTACTGGTTGCCACAGCTAACGATGCCCATGCATCGCTTGCCTCCGAAGGGGGAGCGCTCGACGCCGTGAACAGCGCCGTGGCAGAACTTTCCCGAATGGCTACCGTCGATCGCAAACTGGGCGACATTGCCGATGCGCTTTCGGATGCCTGTATCTCCCTTGAGGATTGCGCGAACGAGCTTCGTACCTATCGCGATGGCGTCGCCTTCGACCCGCGCGAGCTCGTACGCATGCGTGAGCGATATTCCGACCTCAAGGGCCTGTTGCGTCAGTGGGGTCCCACCATGGACGATGTTTTTGCCATGCGCGATCGCTCGCAAGAGCTGCTGTCCCTGGTCGATGATGGCGATGAGCAGATCAAAAAGGCGCGTGAGGCACTCGGGAGCGCCGAGCGCGAGTTGTTTGCCGCTGCCAAGGCACTTAAGCGCGCACGCAATACGGCGGCCCCGCGCTTCTGCCACGAGGTTGGCCGCCAGATGGCGCGCTTGGAGATGGGTAGTGCCGAGCTCGTCTGGGAGTCGCGCGATCTTCCCCGTGCTGAGTGGACGCCCGTTGGTCCTTCGAGCTACGAGCTGCTATACCGCAGCGGTGCCGGCTTGACGCCACGTCCCCTGCGCCGCATTGCGTCGGGCGGCGAGCTCAGCCGCGTCATGCTTGCAAGCAAGGTTGTCCTCGGTAACGCGGACGGTGTCGATACGCTGGTGTTTGACGAGGTCGATGCCGGTGTCGGTGGCTCCACGGCGCGTGCGCTCGCGGGCGTGCTGGCAGATCTCGCCGCTACGCATCAGGTGATTGTCGTAACCCACTTGGCGCAGGTCGCCGTCATGGCTGACAAGCATTATGTCGTCAGCAAGGAACCGGGCGATGTTCCCCAGACGCATTTGGACGAGGTAACCGGCGAAGCGCGTACCGCCGAGATCGCCCGCATGTTGAGCGGCGATCAATCGGAGGCAAGCTTGGCCCACGCAAAGCAGATGCTCAAAGAAGCTCGAGGTTAGGTCGTATCAGCGGTGTTGATGGGACAAAATAGACTGAAATTTTTGTCCCACTACGCGTTTTACTCAACGACCTTATCCGGCTGGATGAGCTCCTCGTAGTAGCTGATATGTTCGCGAGCGTCTTCAATCTCGGGCAGCAGGAAGTTGTAGATGACTTCGATGATCATCGTGGCACTGATCTTAGAGAACGCAAAGTCGCCTGTCGTCAGCAGCGCTTCGTGGTTGACGGTATTAAAAGTGTAGTCTGCCAGACGCGCGAGCGGGGATTTGCTGTCGCTGCTGATGACGACTACGGTTGCGCCGCAGTTGCGAGCCGCTTTTGCCATGCGATTCAGTCGGCGCGATTTGCCAGAGTTTGAGATGAGCACGATGACGTCACCCGGGCGTAACGTGAGCGCAAAGCCGATTGATGTCTCGCTAATGGTGCTCGCCATGCAGCGCAGGCCCAGCTGCGAAAACTTAAACGTCGCATCGAGCGCGACCGCGTTCGTATTGCCCACAGCTGCAAACTCAATAACCCCTGCATGCTTAAAGGCATGCACAACAGCCGCCAGCGTATCGTGGTCGATTCCGTCGATGGTCGCATTAAGCTCGCTTACCTTGGCAGCCAGGATGTTCTTGAGGCTCTGCTCCATATTGTCGAGCGAGACCTCGTCGGTCAGGCCCTCGTTGCGCTGGCTTTCCAAATCCCTCGCCAACGAAAACTGAAAGCTGCGGAAGCTACCAAAGCCCAGCTTGCGGCAGAAGCGCGAAACGGTCGCCTCGGACGTGGCAGCGGCGCGCGAGAGCTGAGCCGCCGTGAGGCGTGGCGCCTCGGACTGGTGCTCCAATATATAGTCGACAATGCGCTGCTCGGACTCGCTGTATCCCTGATGGGTACTAATGAGGGAAAGTGCGCTCTTGCTACTATCGGTCATGGATGGCTCCTGGTTGGCATGAAAATCTAACTCGATTTGCAATGCCATAGTATACGGGCATTTTCAATTACAAGATACACCTTGCTGTTTCAAGTGTTGATGGTAAACTTTCACCTACCGTTTACGGTTATGAAAGAACCTTTCACCGGAGAATTGCACCTTGTCTCTTCTCACGCGGACGGTAGGTTGGTATCTTTCAGTTGTGGAAAAACGCGCATTGAAGCGCGTGTAGGGGAGCGCCCGCGGGCGCTGTACTCAAGAAGGAGGGACACATGGCTAAGTTTGACATCATCGCCGCGACCGGTTGCCCGACCGGCATTGCGCACACCTTCATGGCTAAGGAGGCGCTGGAGAAGGCAGCTGCCGAGCGCGGTCTGACCATTAAGGTCGAGACTCATGGCCAGGTCGGTGTCGAGAACGAGCTCACCAAGAGTGAGATCGCTGGTGCCAAGGCCGTCGTCGTCGCAGCCGACAAGGATGTCCAGGCTGAGCGTTTCGCCGGCAAGCCCATGGTTTCCGTTGGTGTTTCCAAGGCCCTGTCCGTTGAGGCCGCCGGTAAGCTGATTGACCGCGCGCTCGCCGCCAAGGGCGACGACACGGTTGCCGCTGCCGCCGATGTCGAGGACGAGGTCGAGGAGAAGGAGTCCATCGGCCACATCATCTACAAGCACCTCATGAACGGCGTCAGCCACATGCTGGTCTTCGTCGTTGCCGGTGGTGTTCTGACCGCTGTCTCGTTCCTGTGGGGCATTACGTCCTTCGATTCGACGGCGTCTGACTACAACAGCTTTGCTGCGATGCTCAAGATCATCGGCGGCATCGCAATGAACCTCATGGTTCCGGTGCTTTCCGCCTACATCGCCGAATCCATCGGCAAGCGCCCGGCGCTCGTTCCCGGTTTTGTTGCCGGTATGATCGCCATCCAGGGCCTGCCTGTTAACGCCGAGACCGGCATGATCGACGCCGGTGGCGCCGGCGTGGGCTTCGGCTTCCTGGGCGGCATCGTCGGTGGCTTCCTCGCCGGCTATGTTATCCTGCTGCTCGAGAAGGTCTTTGCCGGTCTGCCCAAGAACCTGGACGGCCTCAAGGCTATCTTCCTGTACCCGCTGTTCTCGACGGCTATTGTCGGCCTGGTCATGCTCGGCATTTCCGGCCCCATGGCTGCCATCAACACCGCCATGATGGACTTCCTCAAGGGCCTGTCCGCCTCTGGCGCCGTTGTACTGGGTCTTGCCATTGGCTGCATGTGCGCCTTTGACATGGGCGGCCCGGTCAACAAGGCTGCTTACGTCACCGGTACTGCTATGCTCACCGAGGCTTTGGCCGCCGGTGTTGGCACCGATACCTACAACTTCGGCACCAACTTCATGGCTGCCGTCTCCGCCGCCTGCATCGTTCCGCCGCTGATCACCACCTTTGCCGTCGTTGTCGGCAAGAAGTACTTCAGCCAGGAGGATCACGACGCCGGTGTCGTCAACCTCATCCTTGGTTGCACCCACATCACCGAGGGTGCCATTCCGTTCATGACCAAGAACATCTGGCCCGTCATGCCCATCATGATGCTCGGTTCCTCTATCGCTTCGATCCTGACCATTATGTTCAACGTTCACGATCCGGCGCCTCACGGTGGCTTCCTGGTCCTGCCCGTTGTCGAGAACGGTCCGCTTTGGGTCCTCGCGATCCTCATCGGCGCTGTGGTCGGTGGCATCCTGTTCGTGGCCTTCAAGAAGTACGACTTCGAGAAGAATCAGAAGGCCGCTCCTGCAGCCAAGCCGGTTGAGGCTCCCAAGGCCGCTGCCGTCGAGGCCCCCAAGGCCGAGGCTGCCGACTTCGTGAAGGTCGAGAATGTCTTTGTCGCCGAGGACTTCGCTTCTCGTGACGAGGCTCTGAGCTTCGTTTCCAACCAGGCCGTCAAGGCCGGTATCGCCAGCGACGCCGACGCCGTGATGAACGCCTTCCTGGCCCGCGAGGCCGAGGGCACCACGGGCATGATGGAGGGCTTCGCCATCCCGCATGCCAAGTCCGACGCCATTACCGAGGCTGCCGTCATCGTCGTCAAGGACGAGTCCGGCGTGACCGGTTGGGACACCATGGACGGCGCTCCCGTCAACGTGGCTATCGCCCTGCTCATCCCCGGTGCCCAGGCCGGCACCACGCACCTTAAGATCCTGTCCAAGGTTGCCGAGGCGCTCATGGACGAGGACTTCCGTGCCACCGTCAAGGGTTCCACCGACGCCGCCGAGATCGCCAAGACGATCAACGCCCGCCTGGTCTAATCCCACGGTACGCGAATACCATCGCCCCCTGTATAAAAGGCGGAGTCCCTCTCCAGGGCCTTCGCCTTTTTCTATCCCTCCCATAAGTTGCGGTGAAATAGGGACTGTTTAAACGATTCAACCCCAAATTTAGTCCCTATTTCACCGCAACTTATAAAAGGTCATAGAGGGGGCTACCT
This sequence comes from uncultured Collinsella sp., assembly GCA_900552755.1. Taxonomy (GTDB): domain Bacteria; phylum Actinomycetota; class Coriobacteriia; order Coriobacteriales; family Coriobacteriaceae; genus Collinsella. The sequence goes on along the minus strand of USAY01000015.1, from coordinate 2,070 downwards.
ATCGAGTCTTTGTCGCGAACAGATCATCAGCCAGATTTCCGTTTGCACGATATTGCTCTGGACCGACCGATTTTCCGCAGCTCGCCCGCCGCATGCTCCTGCATTTCGACGGGATCTCCCCCTTGCGGTTTGCCGCCATGGCTGCCGAAGAACTGGTTTTGCTGGTGGCGGTAACGGCCTGTGCGGCCCTTGCCGGCTGTTATTATCCGTGGCTGGCCCTGTTCCTTGCGTTCGGGATGCACCTGCTGATCCATCTCGGGCAGTGGGCTGCCGTGGGACGCTATGTCCCCGTCATTGCGACGTCGCTGCCGTGCCTGGCCTGCTGTGGCCGGGGACTGTGCATCATGATAAACTCCCGGGCCTTTTCGCTCCGGGAGTTCGTGTTATGCGGGATGGCGGGATGTGCCGTCGCCGCGGTCAATCTCTGGCTCGTGCATCGTCTGGCGGCGCCGCCAGACGATGCATGAGCCCAGGTGATTACTTTCCCTGTTTGGGCTGCTGTCTGTCGAGGATCGTTTGCAGGTCGGCCATGAATTTGTCGGGCTTGGCCGCCCCCTGTATGCGCCCCAGCAGTTCGCCCTGCGTGTCGAAGACCAGGTAGAGCGGGATCGCCCCGCTTCCGTAGCGTTTGAGCAGTTCCTTGCCCGTGGTTTTGTCCACGTCGTATTTGGCGGCCACGAAATGCTGTTCCATGAAATCCCCCACGTCCTTGCGTGAGAAAACCTCCCGTTCCATCGTGCGGCAGGGCGGACACCACGTGGCGTAGAGGTCGATGAAGACCAGCTTGCCCTGCTTGATCGCCATTTCGCGCACGGCGTCCGTCGATTTGGTCTCGAACTTCACCTGCGCCTGCGCCGCGCCCGTTCCGAGTGCGAACATCAGCAAAAAAAGTAGCTTTTTCATACGAATCGAGTTTTCCGGTGATGGGTGCAAAAACCGAACCGGCCGTTTGAAAAACGGCTTTTAAGGGTAGCGGCGCAGAATTGGCCCGACAGCGCGATAAGGCCCCCCCCCTAAATCCCGCCTTTTAGGCGGGTGCTCAATAACCCGCATGCGGCCTGGATGTCCTCGCCCCGCGAGGCGCGGATCGTGGTCTGAATGCCGCGGGCGGTCAGCGCGTCGCGGAAGCGGACCATCGCCTCGTCGCCGGGCGAGAAGTAGGGCGAGTCGGGAATCCGGTGGAAGCGGATCAGGTTGATGCGGCATTTGATGCCGTTCAGCAGGCGCGTCAGTTCGCGGATGTGGCGCGGGGAGTCGTTCAGCCCGCTCATCACGATGTATTCGAACGACACCCGCCGCTGGTGGGTGAAGTCGTATTCGCGCAGGATCGCGGCGACTTCGGCGATCGGCCACGCCCGTTCGACGGGCATGATCTCCATACGCTCTTCGTGGAAGGGGTTGTGGAGGCTGACGGCCAGGTGAACCTTCGTCGCGTCGAGAAAACGCCGCAATTCGGGCACGACGCCCGCCGTGGAGAGCGTGATGCGTGTCGGCGACCAGCCGAAACCCCACTCGGCGGTGATTATCTCGAGCGTCCGCAGCACCTCGTCCGTGTTGTCGAGCGGTTCGCCCATGCCCATGAACACGAGGTTCGTGAGTTTGTCGCGCTCGGGCAGCGAAACCGCTTGGTTGAGGATTTCGGCCGCCGTGAGCGACTGCTGAAGCCCCTGCCGCCCCGTGGCGCAGAATTTACACCCCATGCGGCACCCGGCCTGCGACGAGACGCAGAGCGTGGCCCTGTCGCCGTCGGGAATATAGGCCGATTCGATGTAGGCTCCCTGTTGTGTGCGGAAGAGGTATTTCTTCGTGCCGTCGGCCGATTCGGTGACCCGTTCGGGCGGGGTCAGCACCTGCCGGAACCGTTCGGCCAGCAGGGCGCGCCGGGCAGCCGGGATATCGGTCATCAGCATCGGGTCTTCGATGTGCTTCACATAGAGCCAGCGGGCGAGCTGTCGTGCTGCGAAACGCGGCAGACCCGTCTCGGCGCAGAGGGCGGCGAGCTCCGCGGGGTTTTTCCCGTATAGTGGTTCCGAAACGGCCATTTATCAATCTCCGATGTGATCTTTTACC
>USAY01000014.1 GCA_900552755.1 uncultured Collinsella sp. | reverse complement strand
ATACAACACGGAGTCAAAAAATCTTATTTTTTGGCACTTAGATTTTCTGAATGCCAGGGGATAACTTAGCGGTGGCTCCCGTGTGGCTCCGGAGGCAGGTTAACTAACTCGGGCCCGGCATTCAGAAAAGTCAGTGCAGCAAAATGGCGATGCGGGTAGGGCGCACAAGAAAGGGGCACGTTGCTGAAACGTGCCCCTTAAGTTGCGGTGGAATATGGACTGTTTTTGGCTGTTGAGGTGTTATTTAGTCCGTATTTCACCGCAACTGAGGGGTGGGATGTGGGGTTAACGCTCGTAGATTAAGTTACCTGCCAGATAGGTTGCCTGAACTTTGGTGTCTTGGAGCTCTTGGGGGTCAACGGTTAGCGGGTTTTGGTCCAGGACTACCAGGTCGGCGTATTTGCCGGGTTCCAGGCTGCCGAGGTTTTGCTCGTCGCCCGCTGCGTACGCGCTGCCAAGCGTGTAGTTGCGCAGGGCCGTTGCCGCGTCGATGCGCTCGCTGGGGAGCCAGCCGCCCTCGGGCCAATGGCTGCGAGGGTCTTGACGTGTGATGGCCGTGTAGAGCACGTTCATGCTGGTAACGGCTGTGATGGGGCTATCGGTACCGAAAGCTTGACGGATGCCGCGCTGCTTATAGGTCGCAAACGGCCACATGATGCGGCTGCGCTCCAAGCCCAGATCACGCTCCGGGCCACCCGGGTCGAGCGTGATGTGGCAAGGCTGGCTCGAGGCAATGACGTTGAGTTTGCGCAGACGATCGATATCCTGAGGCAGCAGATTCTCCAAATGCTCAAGCGTATTATGGCCGTGCGGGGGCAGACCGTAGAGCTCTGCCGCCTCCTCAAAGATATCGAGCGCAGCATGGATGGCACCGTCGCCGATAACGTGAATGCGCACGGTGTGGCCACGCTCGGCTGCCGCCAGAACCAACTTGCGCATGCGCTCGACAGGAACCGTCAGGCGACCCTGGTCGCCCGGGAAGCGCGGGTTGGTATAGGGCTCAGTGAGGTATGCGGTATGTTCGCTCGACACGCCGTCGAAGAACTGTTTAAAGCCTGGCGCCGAGAGCAGCGCGTTGTTCGCATAGCGGGTCTGGAGTTCTTCCAAGCGCGATTGGTCATCCAGCAGCGTGGGAAACAGATGGGCACGGATGCCCAGCTTGCCGGCGGCCTGCAGCTTGTCGTAAACATCGTCGCGAATAAAGTCGCAGCCCGGCATGGGCATGAGCGACATGTCGCAGATCGAGGTGATGCCCTGCTCGGCCATACGCCTCATTTGATCGGCGTAAGCGCTTGCAATGCGATCCTCCCCCAGCCACTCAAGGCAGCGCGGAAGCAGCTGCATAGCGGCCGCCTCGTGAGCGATACCCGTGAGCTCGCCGTTTGCATCCTTGTCGTAGCTACCGCCCGCCGGAGGCTCGCTGTCGCGCGTGACGCCGAGCGCCTCGAGTGCGCGGCTGTTGAGCCACAGCGTGTGCCCGTCGCCCGAATACATAACGCAGGGGCGATCGGGGAATGCCGCATCGAGCGACGCCTTGGTAGGATGCTCGGGCGGGTCCCAACGGTAGTCGCGCCAGCCCTGAGTCACAACCCAAGCGTCGTCGGGCAGGTCCTGGGAAAACTCGAGCGCGTGTTGCACCAGCGCCGCCTCGGACGTGCCCATATCCATGAGCATGTACGGCGAGGAACCGACCGAGGTATGGAAGAAGTGCAGATGAGCGTCATGGAAACCGGGGCAGACAAACTGCTCACCGTAGTCGATAACCGGCGTGGCGGCGGGAGCGGCGGCAATCACGTCATCGGGCTTGCCGACTGCGACGATACGGTCGCCTGCGATAGCAATCGCCAGCTCGCGGGCGATATCGACGCCGTCTTGCGCGGTAAAGACGTTCTTGGAGCGGATAATCCGATCGATATGTTGCATGGGCATCCCCATCTCTGGCAGGAAATTCAACACCCCCGAGTGTACTCCCCCACTCTTGTTACAAAACCCTAAGCGGCAAACGGCAACTTTACCAGCCCTAGCGGCAGGTGGCATACTGGAGAGAGCCTGTACGATTTTGCGATCGAGCCAGCAAGGAGCAAATCGACCATGACGAAGACCAAGGCACAGCAGATTATGGCGGCAACCGAGGTTCGCGCGGCAGACGACGTCACCGCGGCTATCCAGGATATCGCCGCCGAGTTTGAGCCCTACATCATTAAGCAGCGCCGCCACTTCCATAAGCACCCGGAGTTGAGCCTTGCCGAGGAGCGCACGACTTCCGACATCGCCAACCAGCTCGACGCCATGAATATCCCCTACGAGCGTCCCCTTAAGACGGGCCTGGTGGCGACCCTTCGCGGCACCGCGCCCGACGCCTACCGCGAGGACGGCACGCCGCGCCGCCGCATCCTACTGCGCGCCGACATCGACGCCCTGCCCGTCACCGAGCAGACCGGCGAGGAGTTTGCCAGCGTCAACGAGGGCTGCATGCACGCCTGCGGCCACGACTGCCACATCGCCATGATGCTCGGCACGCTGCAGATCCTGCGCCATATGACCGACGACATCCACGGCGAAGTCCGCATCGTCTTCCAGCCCAGTGAGGAAAACGGCCAGGGCGCCAAACTCATGATCGGCATGGGCGTGCTCGACGGCGTCGATGGCGCCTACGCCGCGCACATCTGGAGTGAGGTCGACGCCGGCACCGTGAGCTGCGAGCCCGGACCGCGCATGGCCAATACCGACTGGTTCCGCATCGACGTCCGCGGCACCTCGTGCCACGGCGCCATGCCCCAGCGCGGTCACGACGCCGTTATGGTTGCCGCCGAGATCGTCAACGCTCTGCAGACCATCGTTTCGCGCGAGATCAGTCCCTACGAGCCGGCCGTCATTACCGTCGGCGAGCTGCACGGCGGCACCGCGCGCAACGTTATCGCCGGCACGGCCTACCTCGCCGGCACGGTGCGCACCTACGGAGATTCGACCCACGAGGAAATGCCGGAGCTCATGCGCCGCATCGTGGAGCATACCGCGGCCGCCTTGGGCGCCGAGGCAGAGCTCACCGACTACACCATCGCCAATTACAAGGTCGAAAACGATGCCGCCTCGAGCGAGCGCTGCCGCCAGGCAGTAATCAAATGCCTGGGCCCCACCGGCCAAGGCCATTATCGCGGCACACTCTCGGGTGAGGATTTTTCGGAGTACCTGCGCCGCGTACCGGGCGTGCTCGCCTTTGTTGGCACGCGCAACCCCCAGATTGGCGCCACGTACGCCCAACATTCTTGCTTCTACAAGATTGACGAGTCGGTACTGGCCAAGGGCTCCATGGTGGCCGCCCAATATGCCATCGACTTTTTGGCCGAGCCCACACAAGAAGAGCTCGACGGCCCCACGATTGCCGCGGTCGCCGAGACCAATCCCGACCTGGCAGCCAAACTGCGCTCTGCCAAGGCCACGGCCGCCGAGGCCCGCGACGCCATGCACGATGCCCGCACCGCCCGACACGCCGCAATCAAGGGCATCCACGACGCTCGCGCCGCCGCCCGCCGCGAGGAGAAGCGCGGCGAGTAGTCGATCCACGACCATCTCGCAGTCATAGCCGCATCGCGATATCAAAGCGGGGGCGGACGCTTCGGCACGTCCGCCCCCGCTTATTTGTCAAGCGCTATTTCTACCGTTTCTACCCCGTCCCCAAATGGCAGGTGGCAGGGTTACTCGTCCTGCGGGTCCTCGTCGGAGCTTGGCGCAGGCTCGGGCTCAGGTGCAGGCTCGGGCTCCGGTTCCGGCATGGGCGCGGGCTCGGGCTCAGGCACGGGCGCGGGCTCAGGCTCAGGCTCAGGCTCAGGCTCAGGCTCAGGCTCAGGCACGGGCTCGGGCTCGGGCTCGGGCGCAGGCGCCGGCGCCGCAGCGGAATCGGATACGGGCGCTGCGTCGGCGCTAAAACCAGCCGGAGCAGACTTCTTCTCAAACGGCAGCACAAAAGTCAGGACGTCGTCCTTGTCCTCGTCGGCCCACTCGCTTGCGTAGCGCGCAACCCAATAGCCAACGGCACGGTGCTTGAGCATCTTGCCAAAGACCGTAAGAAATACGGTGACAAAAGCGACCAGCACCAGGAACAGCACGAGTGTGATGCCACCGCCGGTAACAAGCGCCTCAATAACCGTAGGACGATAGTAGTAACTATACATACCGACAGAGGCAATGGCGCCAAAGACAACCGTCAAGATCCATGTGACAACGTTGGCGACCAGGCCAGTCAAAAACTCGGGAAGCCACGAAGCGCAGAACAGCTTGGTCTTGTTGTTCTTAAAGGCCGCCCAGACCTTATCGAGCGAAAACGCGCTCTCGACGCGACCGGTCACCGCAAAATGCATCACGGCAATGTCGGCGAACATCTTAAAGAAGACCCCCAGGACCGCCGTGACAATCATAGCCAGAACGAGCAAGCCAAGCGAGCCAAACAGCGCAGCCTCGAGCGCATAAGAGCCGTAATAAGAATACGAGCCCGCAGCGCCAATTACCACGCCCTCCACCAGCGAAAGCGCTACACCGATCACGGGAATGGCAGCGATAACCTCGAGCGCGACCGAAATAACGCTCGAAAAGACTCCGAGGCCAAACGACGTGGAACGCATCAACGGACGCTCCATGCCGTCATCGATCTTAAGCGACAGATCACGACCCCACTCGATGCCAAAGCCCGAACCGCACACGCTCGCCACGTAGGCAGCCAAAAAGCCGATGGCAGCTGCAATACCGCCAATAACGGGAATAAACAACACGAGTACCGACACGACACAGATAAGCGCCGGCAAAAAAGCAATCTGGCACACGCGCTGCAGCACGCCCGGAGTCTTGGTCATATCCTCAAACGCCTGAGCCACACAGCCCTTGGACGCGTTCATGGGAGGCTGAGGGACAAATTGCTGAGGTTGACCCTGAGGGGTGGAAGCTGCAGCACCAGCATTAGGAGCACCGCACGCACCGCAGAACTTGTCGTTATCGCCCATAGGAGCGCCACACTGCGAACAGAACATCGAAATCATCCCTTCGTATCTAGAGCGAATCACCTGGATCGCAAACGATGTCTTTGGCATCATTATCACCCAATGTGAGGACAAATACTCTTAGATGACGTATTTGCAACGCGCGAGGCGCTTTTCGATTGTTTGATGAGTGTGTCCGCGCTAGTTCGTTCCGCGGAAGCCCTTGCCGACGATCTCGGAGCTGTCGACGATCGTGATAAAGGCACCTGGATCGACTTCGCGCGCATAGCGGCGCAGTTGCACGGCCTCGCGACGGCTCAGCACGCTCATGATCACCGTCACACACTTGCCCGAGAAGGCACCGTAGCCGCGGCTGATGGTCGCCGTGCGGTTGAGATGCTTGACGATAAACTCCTCGACCTTAAGGGGCTCGGAACAAATGACCGTGCAGACTTTGCGCAGGTGAATGCTCTCAATGGCTTTGTCGACCACAAGCGTCTTGGCAAACAGGCCGAGCACGCAATACAGACCGACACGCGGGCCGTACAAGAAGGCCGCGATGGTCACGATACCGATATCGACCAGCAGCAGGGCGCGGCCAATCTCGAGCGTGGTGCGGCGCTTGAGAATCATGGCAAGAATGTCCGTGCCACCCGTCGAGGCGCCGATGTCAAAGACAATAGCGCTGCCGAGCGCCGGCAAGATGACGGCAAAGCACAGGTCGAGCCACATATCGCCCGTCATCGAGACATCGGTCGGAATGAAGAGCTCAAACAGCGAGACGTAGGCCGAAAGCGCAAACGAGGCGAAGACACTCCACAGGATTGCCTTGCGCTCCAAAAAGATAAAGCCCAAAACGACGAGAACCGCGTTGATAATCCACATAAAGACGCCGACGGGCAGAGTCGGGAACAGCGTGGACAGAATGACCGACACGCCCGAGGTGCCGCCAAAAGCAAAGTGATTAGGGGTTTTAAACGCAACGATGGCAAAGGCCGTAAGAATCAGACCCAGATTGAGCTCGGCAAAAAAGCGCGGGAAGCCCGGCTCCTGGCTGCGCTTTTGACCGGCACGCTCGCCGCGCTCGATATCGGTGCGATCGACCACGCGCTCCATCGGCACCACGGGAGGACGATGCACCTCCTCGGCAGCACGCGATGCCGCCTCTGCAGCGGCGGCCTCAATCGCCCATGCCTTGCTTTCTGTTTCGTGCTCGTCGGCCATTACGGCAACTCCTCGTTAACGATTTGGAAACAATGCGCCCATTAGGGTAACGCGGAACGCGACGATTGCAACCCCTAGTTAGACAAGCGGTATGCCTACATCGGGGGGCATACAAAAAACGGCCGGCCACGCTTTTGCTTACGCGGTCGGCCGTTTAATGTTTTCGCAGATAAAACCTGCCAAAACAAACCTGTCCCTTTTTGGAAGGTTATTCGTGCTGGCTGGTGCGGTGCTCGTACTCCTCGGGGGTGATGACGTCCTCGATGCGCAGGTTGACGCCTGCCACCTCAAGGCCGGTCATCGCAGCCAGACGCTCGGTCACGCGCGCCTTAACGTCGTCGAAAATCGCGGGCGCGTAGGCGCCGTACTCGATAATGACGGAAATGTTGACGACCACGCGGTTGTCGTCGGTGACCTCGACCGTCACGCCCTTGGTCAGATTCTCGGCACCGAACTGCTCCTGCACAAAGTGCATGAGGTTGCCCTTCATGCCCAGGACGTGCGGCACCTCGCGGGTGGCCATGGCGACGATCTTCTCGATTACACCATTGGAATAGGTCAGCGAGTCCTCGGACTCGTCCGCTTCCTCATCATCCTCGTCCGCATCGTCGGCGGATTCGGCCTCGACGAGCGCCTCGTCCTCGAGCGTTACGTCCTCGGCCTCGGCGGCGACGGTCTCGTCCGCCTCGAGCTCGATATCGGCCACATCGACCTTCGTGTTAAAAGCCATGGTTCCTCCTAATGCCCACCGCACACGCGGCGGTCGAATACATACTAGCGGCCGCTAAACAGACGACCGAAGAAGTTGACGATTCCGTTCTCACCGTCGCGGATCTGGCCAATTACGGCGCCGATCAGCACAAAGAAAGCGATGACGAGCGTATCCCACAGGCCGAGCGTGAGCACCAGCACGGCGAGCACAAAACCAGCGACGGCTCCGAGCGTGGTGTTGGGATGACGGACGGCATAGCTCCAGATGGCTGCCCCCGTACCCTTGATGAGACCCATGGCCTCATCAAAATCATCGGCGACCGCGTCATGCGACTCGGTATCCTCCACCTTGGGATCGACGGCCTCGCCTGCCGGCGTAGCGTTCTGGTCGATCGTCAGGCGCGGCGTGCGGGCGGTCTTGTCTTGGTTGGTATCACTCACCGGAAACCTCCACGGTCTGGACGGTAGTCTTGGACGGCAAAAAACGGACGCGCGCGGTCGTGCCCGGCGTGCCGAGCATGGTGTCGCAGGCCTTCTCGATGCGCTGCTGCATCGCGGTGGCAAGAGAGGCGACGTCTTTATCATCCAGCGCGATGGCCTCGACCTTAAAACGAACGCGCGACTCGTCGGAGCCTTGAACGCGCGCCTCGATATGCTCAACCATCACGCGATCATCGCACTCCGCCGCGGCACGGGCGCACGAGGAAAGCGCTGCGAGCGTAACCTCGATATTGCGCTCCCCCGCCGGATGCACGCAGGACGGCTCGCGACGCGCGAACATCAGGCGGAAAAAACCGATGAGCACGCCAAGTGCCACGATGGCGGCACACACCGTAACGACGACGCGAGGCATGGTGTCACGCAACAGCAGCATAAAGCGATACGTATACGGTCCCCAGAACTGGCAGACAAGCGTGCCCAGCGCCACGATGGCGGCGGCAAGATACACGATCGCTAGGGCTCGTTTGAGTACGCGCACGCGCGCTCCCTTCAGGTTTCGGTCCACAGAATGCAAAACGATTCGCATCATTATAAAAGAGCCGGGTCCGGTGCTGTACGCACGCGGATCCGGCTCATCTATTCCACGAGGCTTGCATGCTCGTTTCATTATGCCCAGATATGCACGGCTTAACCCGTGCAGGCGCTACTCCTCCTCGAGGGCAGCGATGACCTCGTCGGTCATGTCCATGGTGCTGTAGACGTCCTGGACGTCGTCGAGCTCCTCGAGACGGTCGATGAGGCGCTGAACCTTCTTGGCGTCGGTACCGGAGACCTCCGTCGGGGTGGTCGGGACCATGGTGGTCTCGGAGCCCTTGACCTGGATGCCCTGCTCCTCGAGTGCCTTGGAGACAGCCATGACGTCGTTAGCAGCGGTCCAGACAATCCACTCCTCGCCGGCGTCCTCGTAGTCCTCGCCACCGGCCTCGGCGATAGCCATCATGAACTCATCCTCGTCACCGGCAGCACCGTTGGCGATCATGGTCTCCTTCTTGGCGTTCTCGTCCAAGATCTCCTTGGCGACGACGATCTGGCCCTTGCGCTCAAACTGGAAGGCGACGGAGCCGGAGGTGCCCAGGTTGCCGCCAGCGTGGGAGAAAGCGGAACGGACATCGGCAGCGGTACGGTTGCGGTTGTCAGTCAGGCAGTCGACGTAGACGGCGACGCCGGCAGGACCATAGCCCTCGTACACGATGTTCTCGTAGACGGCGGCATCGGCGCCCGAACCAAAGGCCTTGTCGATAGCGGACTTGATCTTGTCCTTAGGCATGGACTGAGCCTTGGCCTTGGCAACGGCAGCGGCGAGGCTGGCGTTGTTCTCGGGCAGCGGGTCGCCGCCGAGACGGGCGGCAACGGTAATGTTGCGGCTGAGCTTGGAGAAGAGGGCGGAACGCTTGGCGTCCTGCGCGCCCTTACGATGCTTGGTTGTGGCCCACTTAGAGTGTCCGGACATACGTGTCTCCTATCGGTTTCGACCTAAAGCCCAGCGCAGATGCTCGGGCAATATAAACAAACGTCGTTATGATATACCTACTGGCCTGCGAGATAAACCCCAAAATGAAGGCGTCGTGATGATACAGCCCCTTGGTGCAAAGCAACCTGCCCCCTTTGCACCAAATTAGGACCAGAGGAGGTCGCTGCGGGTGATGGTGGCGCCGATGGCAAAGGGCATGCAGGCGATAACCGGGTACAGGTAGCGCATGTAGGTCGAGCCGTTGCAGGGACCGATCAGGCACACGGCGAGCACGCCCAGCAGCGGCACCCAAATGGCCAGCCCGCGCCACGAATGACGACGTAGCAGATAGACCACCACGGCGATCATGATCCACACATAGGTGGCCGAGCTCATGGCGAGCGAGATAAACGGGATGCGTTGTACTGCCACGCGGTACAGGTTGATCAGGTGGTCGCACCAGCGCACAACCTTGCTATCGACCGGATGGAAGTCAAAGTACTTGAGGTTATCGGGCTTCGCCATGATCTCGGCACTGCGCGCCGTGCTGTAGACCCACGCATCGCGGGCACTCGGATAAAAGTAGCCGTAGTAGTTATTGATGAGCGCCGAGATATAGCACTCGGGATCCTTTTTGGACATCTGAGCCCACACCTCAAAATAGGCCTTGATGTCCTCCTGCGAGGCGTACTCGTTAAAGCAATTTTTGACGGCGTCCGACTTATCCGGGTTATAACGGCGGCCCAGATTCTCGTACTTGAGCACACGGTCGATCACGGCACGCTCTTCGTCGGTCACCAAGCCGTCGCAAGGAGCCTCCACGATGGTGCCGTCCTCCTTAACCGTGGGGTTGACGCCCGAGTTGAGGCCGTCGTGCTTTTGGACGAAACGAGCCGTCTGCTGGAACGGAATCGAGAGGATTTCGCGCTTGGAACCAGGCGTGATGTCGTGCTCCGGCATAAAGACCTTGGTGAAGTACATATTAGAGGCAAGGCAGAGTGCAAGCACCGCAAGAACTCCCACCCAGCGGAAACGCGGGATGGCGCCCGAAGGCGCAGCACCAGCCTGCTTGGCTGCACGACGAGCCACATGCGCATCCCATGCGCAAAACGCCGCCGCGATTACGCATGCCGCCAGGGGAAACACCAGGCCGCCGTTGCGCAGAAACGTGGAACCCATGGCGCCCAGAGCGAGCAGCAGCCAATCATGACGCGCAAAGAGCACGGGCCTCTGTTCGCCCGCACGCTCGGCATTGGCATCGCGACGGGGCAGGCCGCATGCCACGAGCTTCACGGTCTGCACCAACAGCACCAAAAACGCGTCGGCAAACAGCACATCTTTGGTAAGCAGGGCCGCGTAGTTGGAGAACATGGGCATAAACACAAAGAACAGCAAGATTACGCCGCGGACCGGCAGGCTCACGCCCAGCTTGCGCAGCGACGAGATGGAATAGGCCATGCAGGCGGCCGTAATGACGAACTGAGCGCAGGTGTAGATGGCAAGACCTGCGTTGGCGCTGTTAAACAGTGAAAGCCCCAACTGGACGCACGAACCGATGATAGCCGTATGCACCACGGGGTGATGTCCGTTGAGCAACACATTGGGATTGAGCAGACGCAAGTAGTCACTCGTGCCGTTGGGGTAGTTGAACCACTGGCGAATCTGCGCACCCGTATCTCCCATAAAAAGGCCGGGCAGCGAAGCGATGAGCGTGGGCGCCCAGGCGATCATAAGCACCAGGAAGGGCCCGGCAAAGGGATGGACCGAGAGCACGGCGTGAGCCACACGCCATACGCGGCCAAAGTGCGCTTCGGAAAACGGAATGCGCCGAGAGCTCAGCCAATCTAGACACTCAAAGGTAAGGTAGAGGGCAACGACCGCCAAGAGCATCCAGCCCACACCGCCTATCCAGGCGCAGATGATGCGGGCCTTGTCGCCGAGCACGATCTCGGCCGAATCGGTGAGGTCGTAGCTGCGGCCAAACACCATGCAGACGGCAAAGAACAGCGACGGAAGGATCACCGAGGGACGCCAAGCGTCGCCGCGGCCAAAGAATACGTAGCGAAACGGCAGCGTGAGCAGGCAGGCAAGCGCAAGCAGCATGACCGCGTCGGTATGGCCGGCAAACGAGAGGAGCACCTCGTAGCACACGTACAGCATGCCCGAGGCTTTGGGGTCAATCGCCAAGACCGCGTTGCTCGACACCGGGGCGGGATCGATGGAAAACGCCGTGGTCGCCAACAGCGCGAGCAAAAATGCAATGAGCGTCTGCTTGGCGGGGTAGCGCTTAAACCAGACGATGCGGGCAGCGTCGCGCGCAGCCGTTGTGGAGAGGTCGGAATCCTTCACAGTCCGAAAGCCTTTCTAGAAACCTATCAAACTCGGCAAGACCACCACAAAGGTGCCTGTCCCCTTTGTGGTGGCCTTGGTTAGGCGTCGAGGTAGATGCGCTGGGGGCGATTGCGGTGTCGGGCGAAGATGATGAGCGCCAGACCGGCGATCACGAGCGGCAAACTCAGCAGCTGGCCCATGGTGATGACGCCGCCCAACAGATAACCCAGCTGGGCATCGGGCACGCGCACGAACTCAACGAGAAAGCGGACGATGCCGTACCCCATCACGAACACGCCCATAAACGTACCCTGGGGCAGTAGCGGCTTTTTGCGGCTGAGCACCTGCAAAATACAGAAGAGTACGACGCCCTCAAGAAACGCCTCGTAGAGCTGGGAGGGATGGCGCGGCATATCGCCCGCAGTGCCGCCAAAGACCACGCCCCAGGGCAGATCGGTCGGCTTACCCCACAGCTCGCCGTTGACGAAATTGGCGCAACGTCCCAGGCACAGCGCCAGCGGAGCACCGATCACAGCAAGGTCGGCGATGGTCCAGGCGTCGAGCTTATACATGCGGCATACAATGATGCCGCCCAAGATGCCGCCCACCAGGCCACCGTGGAAGCTCATGCCGCCCTCGTTGGTGGCAAAGATCTCGAGCGGGTGGGCCAAATAGTAGCCATCACCGTAAAAGACGACGTAAAACAGGCGCGCGCCGATAATAAGGCCAAAGACCGCACCGACCACGACGCTCGTCAGGTCATCGATCGTGATGTCGAAGCCCCAACGACGCTGCGTGCGGTACATAACGACCGCCGTGAGCAGGGCGCCGACCACATAGGCCAGACCGTACCAGTAGATCGTGATGGGGCCCGCCGAGATCGCAACGGGGTCAAGCATATGGTAGAGGTCGTTGAGCATATCGATCCCCCTGCTCCCTACATACAAATGCGGCCGCGGGCCTTGCGCTCGCAGCCGCATATTTGGACGTAACGTCTATGCGGAGCGTACCGTCCGCAGCTTACGCATCTTAGAACGGCGCGTACTCGTCGTACAGGTCCTCGGCCTCGCCGGAAGCATTGACCTGCTCGACGCGGGTAACGCCGGGCACGTGCTCCTTCAGGATGCGCTCGATACCCATGGAAAGGGTCAGCGAGCTCATGGGACAGCCGGCGCAAGCGCCCTGCAGTTCCAGCTTAACGACGCCCTCGTCGTCGACGCCCACATACTCCATATCGCCGCCGTCGGCCTGCAGGTTGGGGCGAATCTCTTCAAGAACCTTCTTAAGCAGCTCTTCGTTAACAGCCACAGGGGCTCCTTTCTCACAATAACGCGGGCACGCCCGCGGACAGAAGCTATGTTACTACAGCCATGTACCCGCTCACGAGCCGTCCATGCGCGCAGACGCGACTTTCACGAGTAGTCAATTTGGGACGGGGCTCTTTGAGCTGCGTTCGTCGCCAGATAGCGACAACGCATATTACTGCTGAGCTTGTCCCCCGGTACCAATCTGAACATCGACGATGACCTGGCGGTAGCTGATGCCGCAGGAGTCGAGAATGCGGCGGCTGATACGGCCGTCATCGGTGTCGGCATACTTATTGTCCAGGTAGACGACCTCGCCCACACCCACCTGTGCCAGGATCTTGGCGCAGTCGTGGCACGGGAACAGCGTGACGTAGACCGTGGCACCCTCGAGGTCCTTGAGCGAGCCACGGTAGTTGAGCACGGCGTTGGCCTCGGCATGGACCACGTAGTTGTGCTTGTCCTGCAGAGGGTCGTCGCTCGTACCCCACGGGAAAAAGTCATCGTTGAGCGCCGAGGGCGTACCGTTGTAACCCACCGAAAGGATACGGTGGTTAGTGCTGGCGATACACGCTCCCACCTGCGTGTTAGGGTCCTTACTGCGGCGCTGCGCGGCAATGGCCACGCTCATAAAGAACTCATCCCAGCTAATAACGTCGCGGCGCTTGCCCGACGCGGTTTGATGAAGATCGTCCGACATGGCAGACACCTCCGAAATCGCAATAGTTTGACCCATTGTAGCAGGTGGAAGGTGGAGACGTTTTTGTCCCATTGCCCCCATCGCTACGCGCGGCGGGGCTTTTGGTTGATGTGGTAGAGCTCGGCGAGGCCCCGCAGCGTCAGCGCATCGTCGACCGTCAGGCTATGGCCGACCAGCGCCGCAAGCGCCTCGGCATCGTCGCCGGTAATGACGATGGGCACATCGCCCTCCCCCGCGGCCTTGGTCGCACGCATCTCGGCGAGCACCATGTCGAGCATGCCGTCGATGCGGGCCACCTCGCCCAAAACCACGCCCGAGCGCATGGCCTCACGCGTGTTGCGGCCGATGACATGCGTCGGCGCCGAGGGCTCAACCTGGGGCAGGCGCGCCGCAGCGGCAGAGAGCGAACGGGCACCGAGCGCCAGCCCCGGCGCGATAACGCCGCCGACAAAGGTGCCGTGCGCGTCGATGACCTCGATATTGGTCGTGGTGCCCAGGTCGATCACGATGCACGGCGAACCGTAGACAGCGCGGGCAGCCACGGCGTCGGCGATGCGGTCGGGACCGATCTCGGCCGGGTCATCGTAGTGCACGGGTATGCCGGTCTTGAGGCCCGGCCCCACGGTGAGCACGCGCCCCGTGCAGGTACGGGAAAGCGCTGCCTTCCACGGGCGCTCGAGCGCCGGGACCACACAGCTCAGCACGGCCGCGGCGGGTACGAGCACCCCGGGCACACCCGCATCGTCGGCAAGCGCGCCCATAACCTGCGCGAGCCTCATGCGTGCCTCGTCGGCCGTAATACGGGCCGGCGTCGTGATCTCGCACGTCGCGAGCGGGCGCTCCTGCGCCGCGGCCGAATCCTCTGCAAACAGGCCAAAGCGAATGAACGTGTTGCCTACGTCGACCATCAATATATATGCACACCCATTAAGCATCGTCGGCGCTCCTTTCGTCTGTCCAGCAGTATATCGCCTACCTAAACCAGTCATCCCAAAATGACTAGCTTGCGGCTATACTGGTGCGCGGTCGTTTGCGAGCTCACGCGGCGGCCCTTGGTAACCCGACTTCCCGCGCCGTATCCGTAGCGGCGCTCCCGGGGGAAGCGGATATACGCAAAGGAGTTCTATATGAGCAATCCCTCGAACCGCACCTCGATGCGCGGGCAACTCACGCTGCGCGGCGTCGTCATCGGCGTCCTTGGCTGCGTGATCATCACGGCAAGCTCGGCCTACACTGCCCTCAAGATGGGCGCCCTCCCCTGGCCGATCATTTTCGCTGCCGTCATTTCGCTGTTCTTCCTGAAGCTCATGGGCAACGCCAGCCTCAACGAGGCAAACGTCACCCACACCATCATGTCCGCAGGCGCCATGGTCGCCGGCGGTCTGGTGTTTACCATCCCGGGCGCCTGGATGCTGGGCTATGCCGATCAGATCAGCTGGCTCGACATGTTTATCGTGGCACTCGCCGGCACCATCTTGGGCCTTCTGGCGACAGCGCTCATCCACCGTCACTTTATCGTGGACGCCGCGCTGGAGTTCCCCACCGGCAACGCCGCAGCTCAGACCCTGCGCGCCACCGAGGCCGGCGGCAAGACCGGCAAGCAGCTCTTTGGCTCCATGGCCATCGCAGGCATCTACAGCGTGCTTCGCGACGCTCTGGGCGTGGTGCCCAGCATGCTGTGCACGCTCAATATCCCCGGCGTGACCTTTGCCATCTACAACTCGCCCATGTTGCTGTCCATCGGCTTTTTGGTGGGCTTCGCCCCCGTCGCGTTCTGGTTTGCCGGCGCGCTGCTGGGCAATTTTGGCATCATCGTCGGCGGCACCGCTGCCGGCCTGTTTGACGTTATGACGGCACAGGGCATTGTTAAGTCCCTGGGTATGGGCCTCATGATGGGCTTTGGCGTCGCCGTCGTCCTTAAGGACATCCTGCCGCAGGTCGCCGGTATCGTCCGTGGCCTCGCCGCCGACAGCTCCACCGACACCGACGAGCAGTCGCTCATCTCGGGCTCCCTTAAGCTCGACGCCGGCATCATCGGCCTGGGCGCCGCCGCCATCGCCGTGATCGTCGCCATCGCGCTCGACCTTGGCCCCGTTCCGGCCGTCATCGTCACGCTGTTCACCTTTGTCACCACCATCATGAGCGCGCAGAGCTGCGGCCAGACGGGCATCGACCCCATGGAGATCTTCGGCCTCATCGTCATGCTCATCGTTGCCGCCTTCGCGCAGCTCGCTCAGGTCAAGCTGTTCTTTATCGCCGGCATCGTAGCCGTGGCGTGCGGCCTTGCGGGCGACGTCATGAACGACTTTAAGGCCGGCGCCGTGCTGGGCACCAATCCGCGCGCACAGTGGGTCGGCCAGGCCATCGGCGGCATCGTGGGCGCCCTGGTCGCCGCAGCCGTCATGGTCGCGCTCGTCACCGCCTATGGTCCGGACGCCTTCGGCCCCGACAAAAGCTTTGTGGCCGCGCAGGCAAGCGTCGTCGCCACCATGGTCTCGGGCATCCCGAGCGTGCCGTGGTTCGCAGGCGGCTTTATCGCCGGCATCGTCATGTACTGGCTCGGCATTCCGGCCATGATGATCGGCCTGGGCGTGTACCTGCCGTTCTACATGTCGCTCACGGCCTTCCTGGGCTCCTGCGTTAAGCTCGCCTACGACAAGTGGGCCGCTCACCGCGACGCCGAGGCCGGTCTTTCGGACGAGGAGAGGGCTGCCAAGGACGCCGCCTTCCAGGAACAGGGCCTGGTTGTCGCCAGCGGCCTGCTGGGCGGCGAGTCTATCGTCGGCGTTATCCTGGCGTTTATCTCTGTTGGCCTGAGCCTGCTGGGCTAAGCTGAGCAGCTGCTCGACAACAACCATATTGCCTACGGCTTGCCCGGTCGGTAGCTTTTGCGGCTGCCGACCGGGCTTTTTGATATCGAAACAAAGAAAGGCCGGCGCGCTGCGTATGACAGCGCGCCGGCCTTATCGGTTAAGCAATCGAAGCGCTCCTGCTATGAACCGAAGTTCGTTGCAGAAACTACGCTCGAAACGCTACATCTGCTTGCGACGACGATCGCCAAGCGTCACGCCCGCGGCAACGAGCGTAATGCCACCGATGACGAACACCTCACCCGCAAGTGCGGAGTCATCGCCAGTCTGGGCGAGCGCGGCCGACGCGGCCTTCTTCTTGGCGACAGGAGCCTTTGCAGCAGCCTGCGTAACCTGAGGCTTGGCCTGCGGCTCAGCCTTGGAATGATACTTGTCGTACTCGGCCTGCGCGGCAGCCAGGGCATCCTTGGCATCACCAAGCTCGGCAAGCGCGGCGGCATAGGCGTCGTTGGCATCGGACAGCTTGGCATCGGCATCGCTCAGAGCAGCCTTGAGGCCAGCGGCGGCATCGACGGCGGCCTTATAGCGAGCGTAGGCAGCGTTCAGCTTGACCAGCTTCTCGTTGCCCGTCGTGCCCGCGGCAAGGGATGCCTTGTGGTCGACAGCCTCAAGATCGGCCTTGAGCGCCTCGTCGTTGGCAAGCTCGGCCTTGGCCTTGACGATCTCGAGGTTCGCATCGACGACGGCTTCGTTGGCGGCCTCGAGCTGCTTCTGGGCATCGGCGACACCGGCGACGGCAGCGTCATAGGCGGCCTTGGCGTCGTCGACCGCCTTCTGAGCGCCGGCGAAGCGCTCGAAGGCCTTGTTTGCGCCGGCCAGCCCGCCCTCGGCGGCCTTGACCTTCGCCTGTGCGTCGGACAGGGCCTGCGTCTTGGCGGCAACTGCCTGCTTGGCGTCCGAAAGAGCGGTCGCGGCGTGCGCATCTGCGGCCTGAGCCTTGTCAACGTCAGCCTGGGCAGCGCCGTCGGCCTTCTTGGCCTTGTCAAGGGCGCCCTGCTTGTCCGCAAGGTCCACCTTGGCGTTGTCACGCTTGGCGGTAAGGTCCTTGACCGAAGCAGTGGCGTTGTCATACGCCTCATTGGCCTGGTCGGATTTTGCCTTGGCGGCATCGTAATCGCCCTGTGCCTTCGCCTTGCGAGCGGAAGCCTTGGACGCGTTCGTCTGGCATTCGTCGAGCGTCGCATTGACCTTGTCGAGAGCAGTCTGAGCAGCGGCGGCTTCGCTCTTGGCGGCATCGAGCTTGGTCTGGGGCGTCTTGACGTCGATACCCTTGAGTTTGGCTTCGGCGGCGTCGTATGCCGTCTTCGCGGCGGCGGTGCCGGCTTTAGCCTTCTCGTACTCGCCCTTGGCGGTGTTCACGTCCGTGTCGGCCGCGGTATAGGCGTCTTGTGCCGCATCCTGCTTATTTACCGCTGCGAAGTAAGCTTTCTTGGCAGTGCCGAAGTTCTTCTGCGCCTCTGCCAGCTTATTCTGAAGCTGCTTCAGCTGCTCCTTCTGCTCCTGCGTGCCGCCTGCATTGTAGGCGGAATCGATGTAGTCGTTCAGGAGCTTCTTGAACTCGGAGACAGTGAAATCAGCCTGACTGTCATAAGCGCTGTAATCGAAGACGGTTACCTCGGAATCGGTGTTCTTACCGCTACCAGTTGCGATGCCGATAGCCTTCGTGCCGGCATCGATGATGTTGAGATAGTGCCCGCACTCTTTGTAGATGCTGTAGTAGTGCTGGTAGATATAGTAGGAATCATATCGATGGCTTCCAAGTGCGTCACCATACTGTTCGACGTACTTATCGAATGCCTTTTTCTCCTGGGTGTAGAGACCGGTATATGGCCAGCCAAGCGTATCCTCGGTCTCGCCGCCGGTATATGCACCGCCGCCGCCGGCAAGATTTTCCCCGTTGTCCCAGTAGCAGTTCGAGTGTCCCCAGATGTTCGATGAATATGATGTATTAAGGGCGGCTGCCACAGTCATGCGGAGGCTGACGCTGAGCGCCGACTGACCGTTCGCCTTGCGGAGGTTGTTCTGGGTGTCGAGATATGTCAGGGCGTTGCGCATCTGCTCCAGGGAAAGCGGGTTGGTGTCGCGAGACATGTCCTGATCGACGTACTGGTCATACCATTCGGCCTTGTCCTCGGCACCAGTCAGCATCGACACGGCATCTTGGGCATTCTTTTTTTGCGTTGCCGTGAACTGGCTGCCTCCGATGATGTAGTTCATGAAGCCGAACATACCCTGGCTGATGACATTCTGGTCTACGGTCATGTTCGACTTGAGGTCGGCAATCTGCTGCTCAAGAGCCTCAACCTGGGCATTAGCAGCGTCATAAGCCTTTTCCGCGGCGTTCGAAGCGGCGCAGGCTGCCTCCCACTCGCTGCGCTTCTGCTTGCGAACTTCGACAAGCTTATCGTACGCGGTCTTCTTGTCTGCTTCGGTCTGCTGCGCCTTCTCGTATGCGGCCTTGGCGGCGTCACGCTTACTGGCCGCGTCTTTGTACTCCTTGTTTGCCGCATCGTATGCAGACTGGGCAGATGCCACAGCAGCGTTGGCGGCGTTGACCTTCTCCTGCGCGGCAGCGGCGGCAACCTGGGCGGCCTGCAGATTTGTCTGTGCGGTGGCGTCGGCATCCGTCGCGGCATTGAGCTCCGCCTGCGCGGTCTTGAGCTCACCAGCAGCAGCGTTCTTGGCGGCCTCAAGCGCACTCAGGTCGACACCCGTACCCGAAACGGCAGCATCGAGCGCGGCCTGCGCCTGGTTGAACTTCTGCTGGGCGTTATCGCGCGCGGTGGTTGCGGCTGCGAGAGCAGCGGCAGTCTCCTGCTTCTTGGCCTGGGCGGAAGTCAGAGCGGCCTCAGTGTCCTTCTTTTCCTGCTGGGCGCTGGCCTCGGCAGCCTTGGCCTGGTCCAGATTGGCCTGTGCAGTAGCAACGGCCTTATTGGCGTCATCGAGCTTTGCCTGCGCGTCCTCGACGGCCTTCTTGGCGGCCTCGTATTTATCCATGCCCATGGCCTCGAGCTTGGCCTTGGCGTCATCGAGGGCCTTCTTGGCCTCGCCCTGCTTGGCCTTGGCGTCCTCAAGCGCCCGAGTCTTGTCCGCAACGCTCTTATTGGCCTGATCGAGCTGGTCGTTCAGGTCGCCCAGCTTCTTTTGCTGTTGCTCGGCCTTGTCGACGGCCGCCTTAAGCTCGTCGATCTTCTCCTGAAGCGCGGCGACTTCCGCTGCGTTCTGCTCGGTCGCGTTATCGGTTAGGGCCTTTGTAGCATGGTCTCTGTGCTGCTGGGCCTGCTGCTGAGATTGAGCCGCGGCATCAACCTTCTTCTGGGCGGCGTTGTAGGCCTCCTGGGCGGCCTTGAGTTGCTTTGCCGACTCCTCGGCAAGCTGGGCAGCCGTCTTTGCGACCGCTTGGTTACCGGCGGCAACGGTGTTCTCTACAGAACTACCCCCCCCTGAACAGAATCGCCGTTATCGGTTGACGGTGCGGCGATTGCCGCCAGCGGCGACATGAGCGGCTGAGCGATGAGGCCCGCCGTCAAAACGGTTGCGACGGCACGGTTAGCAACGCCCTTGACGTTGACGGCCTTTGCCCGAGGCTCAAAGTGTTGTGGACTGTAGTTTGCCATGGTTTTCTCCCTTTGACACGGATGTATCCATACGCATCAAAATGTAGGAGCTGATTTTTGAATTCTGTTGCGCAACATTGGTCACCGGCGAAGTTTTTGAAACTAACACCTCATGACATCACAATTTCGACACATATGAGGGCGTTCGTAAATCATATTTTCATGAGGCAGCGTCCAGTTTGCCATGTACGCTTGTTCTGACGTCATCCGCCCTGCCAGCCGGCATCCAACTATCACCCCGCCCGCCACGGTGTAGAGTAAGGGCGACGGGCGGGATATGCGGCCCGTGCCAGAATGAGTTAAACATGGAACTCGACAAGCAACAGATCAAGCGACTGCGTGAGCGCCATCATCGGCGCCATGGCATCCGCCCCGCCCACAGCGAGGCCATGGAGAACGCAAGCCGCTTTCTAAAGCAGGCATTCAACATTCGCGAGGGTCGCGCGCCCTACCACGTGATTCGCAAGCGCTTTGTAAACGGGGCGCGGCTGACCGGCTCTCACCTGTGCATCCTCATCATCGCCATGCTCATCGCGAGCATCGGCCTCGATATCGACTCGGACATTGCCATCGTGGGCGCCATGCTCATCTGTCCGCTCATGGGCTCGGTCCTTGCCATGGCATACGGCATCGCCACGCTCGACCGCGAGATTGCCGTCGAGGCCGTCGCCGGCCTCGTGCTGCAGATGGCTTTTTGTCTAATCACGTCCACGCTGTATTTTAAGCTCTCGCCCCTTGGCACCACCACGGCCGCCATCATCGACAATTCGACACCGACTGTGTGGGACCTTGCCGTCGCACTTGCGGGCGGCTTTGCGGGTGGCCTGGGCAACTCGCGCGACCAGGAACCCGCCACGCTCATCGCCGGCGTGGCCGTGGCGACCGCGCTCATGCCGCCCCTGTGTGCGGCGGGCTATGGCATCGCCATCGCAAGCGGGTCACTGTTTCTCTCGGCGCTTTACGAGTTTGGCATCAACGTGGTCTTTATCGCACTCGCGGCCGAAGCCGTTCTGCTTCTTTTGCGCGTGCCGCTCAAGCGCGACCTCAACGGCGACGGTATTGTGACTGCCGAGGAAAATGCCGAGGTCGACGAGCTATCGCGCAAGGTGCGCCGCCGCATCATCGTGGGCACGGTAATCTTTGCCATCCCCTGCATCGTTATGACGGCGGGTTCCATTGGCTCGGCGCAGGCCGGCGTGCAGGACGGCTACGGCGTCACCGAAACCACGCGCGAGCTTGCGGCGGTGCTGCCAGGCTTTAAGGACTACACCGTCGCTGTCGAGACCTCGGCTACCGAAGGCGAGGAGGAGGGCATCGTCGAGCACGAGATTGTCGCCCATGTGACGACAGGCGAGGCGCTTGGGGCACACGACCGTCACATCGCCCGCAAGCTCATCGACCTCAATGTGCCCGAGCTCGATCGCGTGGAATTTGACGTGAAGTGATGCCGGCGCGGGATGAATGCTCGCACGGACGCAAGCTACGACGAGGCACAGACGCGATACGGACACGAGCAAATAGCAGGGTGCAGTTCACACTCGAGCCCCGCTCGCTGTTTTATTGCCGTGAATCAGACGTCCGCATCGACATCGCCAGACTCCACCGTAAACGCCGGACCGGTACTCACCAGATAAAAACGGGTCACCCTGGTATCTCTAAATAGGTAGAGCAAGCCCTGATCGCGTCGGCGCGAAATATACGCCACGTGGACCGTACCAAATATTTCGCCGTTTTCCTTCTTTAATATCAGGATGTTGGGGTCATCCGTACGCTTAAACTGCCCGTCTGTGCAGATTCCGTCTTGATCGACCAGCTGCCATCGACAGTTGTCCTCCTCAAGAAAAGCCAGGGTTTCCCGACTCGTCTTGTCATCCCGATAGTAACCATCAATGGCAAACCCTTCGGAAGCGCATTCCTGCATATAGGACGTTTCTCGGCTTATAGCAAACAGCCCTGTAGCGCCCAGGAGCACAGCCAGGCAGACCACTGCAAGGGTTATCGAAATAGCACGGCGACCCATGTTAGCCCAACCGATAGTTGTTTAACGGAGCGCGAAACATACCTGGAACCTCCGATACCAGGGGGAACGTCGCCAGCAGGCTGGCGACAACTATATGTTTCTAACATCAAACCATATGGCTGCCACTCGCGGAGGGGGCATCGGCGAGCGGCGTGTTTTCATACTCCATTGGTCAAACCTAAGCGCGGCCCTACAGCTCGTACTTGTACACGCGATAGATGTACTTCTCGGCTTCCATCTCGTGGGTGGTGATGGCCAGACCGTACCGATCGTACTCGGTGAAGGTCTTGGCCTGGCCCGAAGCCACGAGCATACTATTCGAATCGCCAACGCGCTGCGCACTGCTCACATAGCCCGAAAACGGCACGGCGATCTGGTCTTCGAGCTCGTAGGTGCGCGCCGTCTCGTCCACTGTAAAGATGCACCCAAACGAATGCGTGCCGCGGCTGTAGTCGGTCACCACCGCGGCGCCCAGCTGACCCCAGTCGAACTTGGGATAGCTTTCGGCCGCACCAAAGTTGTTGTCGTACAGCAGCACCTGGTAGCGACCAGTCGCAATCGTCTCGTCGTTTGGCAGATACGTCACGCTATACTGGCCCGCATTGAGCAAAAATCGCCCTGGGCCTGCAGTAACTTGTCCTCAAAGCCCGAGCCGGCCCATTGCCACTCCTTTCTATTTCTGGGTCCATCTTCTCACTGTTGACGGCCGAAAATGATCCGTTTACCTCCGTCCCCGACGGATTATTTTTTAGTACTTGAAGAAGCCCTCGCCCGAGCTTTCGCCCAGCTTGCCTTCGTCGAGCATTTTCTTGAGGACGGATGCCATGGCTTTGAAGTTGTAGGGCATCATCATCTTTTTGAGCAGCGGACTTACCAGGCCCGGGACCTTCTGATACTGCATGACGATGTTGTACGCCGTCTGGATACCCACCGTATCGAATACGCGGAACGGGCCCTTGGGGGCGCCGGTACCACGCGTCCATGCGAGGTCGATGCTCTTGGGGTCGCTCACACCCGAGACGTACAGGTCAAGACCCGAAAGCAGCCACGGCACCAGCATGGAGTTGAGCAAGTAGCCGTTCTTTTCCTTGTTGACGGGCAGGGCAAGCATACGGATGTCGTTGGCAAAACCGACAAGCTCATCGAAATAGCGCTTGTCGGTTTGGTCCTGTGCCATGACCTCGGTCATGTTGTTCTTCCAGATGGAGTTGGCAAAGTGCAGCGACAGGTACTTCTCGGGGCGGCCGGTGTACTTGGCAAAGGTGCTCGGCAGCAGCGTAGAGGAGTTCGTCACGATGACGGTCTTTTGCGGCAGAACCGGGGCGAGCTTCTTGTAGAAGTCGATCTTTGCCTGTGTGTCCTCGGCCATAGACTCGATGACCAAGTCGGCGTCGGCAACGGCCTTGGCGAGGTCGAGCCCCAGCTTGAGTGTGGAGTAGGCACGCTCAACGGCGGCGAGTGCCGCTTCCTTGTCGAAGGGCTGGTCGCTATCGGCGATACCGGCGCACCACTCGCCAGTACCGTCCGCCATGCCCTCGATAGCAGCGATGTACTCCTCGCGCACATGATCGATCTTGGGCTGGGTGCGGCCGATGCTGCCCTCGCTGCGCAGCCAAATCGTTACATCAAAGCCGCAGTAGGCAGCCTGAAAGGCAATCTGGCTTCCCAACACGCCGCCGCCGGCAACACAAACGGTCTTGTAGCTCATGGGACGGTCCTCTCTTACGTAATTCCATAGATGTGTATTTATTCAACCGTAAGGAGGACGCGCGCTGGAGGTGGGTTCTATAAACGGACGGTAATTTGCGGCGAACGGCAACACCTGTTCATTATCTCTCGATTTTGGAGGCCCCTTTTAGCGCTGCTGGACCGCTTTTTCGGAAGTGCGGGGGAAAATCGAGTTTCGCCGACCAGACCGGCTTTTTTTACAACAAAACCGCAGGTCACGAGAGCCTAAAAAGGCGGTGTGCTCGGGAGGTTCGCGTTTTTCACCGCACTTCTGAAATACGAGCCCACGGAAGACTGCTGCAAGGTCATTTACGCAACATATGTCCAGTAAAAACGGGTGATAACCGGTACGGCTACCACCCGTTTGCCTCACATCTAGCCCAAAGTAGGCCGACTACTTCTTAATGCCGCGTCCCAGGCGCTCGGCGACTGATACCACGGCCTCCTCGCTGGCAGGTCCGCAGCTCACGCAGCCGTCGTGGGCACGCATCTGGCCGGTGACCTCGTCCATCGCGAGCGGCGCCACCTTCTCGAGCTTAAAGCCCTTACCGGCGCGCATGTTCTCCTTCGCCACGCTGATCATGAGCTTAATACGGTTGAGCTGGTTGACCTCGGACGCACCAGGATCATAGTCCACCGCGACGATATTGCTCTCGGGATGCTGGCGGCGCAGCTCCTTGATCACGGCCTTACCCACCACGTGGTTGGGCAGGCACGCGAAGGGCTGCGTGCAGATGATGTTGGGCGCACCGTGGTCAATCAGATCGAGCATCTCGGCCGTGAGCAGCCACCCCTCGCCCATGTTGTTGCACACCGAAAGCACCGTGCGGGCTTTGTCCGCCATGGTGCCGATGCGCTCGGGTGCCTCAAAGCGGCGGGACTTTTCGAGCATCTCCTCCACCGGCGTGCGCATCCAGTCCACCAGCTTAATGAGCGCCTGCATGCTAGCGCGCACCGTGGCAGAGCTTCCCAGCTCGTCTTTTTGAAGCTCGGCGTTGCTCATGGAGTACAGGAAGAAGTCGAGCAGGCCCGGCACCACGGCCTCGCAGCCCTCGCGCTCGATAACGTCGACCACGTGGTTGTTGGCTGTGGGGTGGAACTTGACCAAGATCTCGCCAACCACGCCCACGCGCGGCTTGGTACCCTCGCCCACGAGCGGCATGGTGTCGAACG
>USAY01000013.1 GCA_900552755.1 uncultured Collinsella sp. | reverse complement strand
AGTTGGGCAGGTCGGTCGGCGTGGAGATGACCAGGATGTCCCGGATGCCCGCCAGCATGAGGGTGCTAAGCGGGTAGTAGATCATGGGCTTGTCGTAGACCGGCAGCAGCTGCTTGGAGGTCACGAGCGTGAGCGGGTACAGGCGCGTGCCGGACCCGCCGGCGAGGATGATGCCTTTCATTAGCTATAGCCTTTCTTTTCTTGCGGCCCTGCGGCCGGCTCGGTTTCCGAGAAGGCGAGCGCAGCAGTCGAAGCCAAATGCGACAAATTCCCGGATATTCCCCTCGTGCAGAAGCTGGCGGGAGACAGACTTGACGAGCCTCCCGCCCTCCCCGACCTCGGAGGCGCAGGAAACAATCTGCCTATTCGACTCGAGGAAACGGCCGATCGCGTAGTTGCGACGATACTGCTCGGCTGGAGTAAGGTTATGCGAGTGATGCACACAGGCGTCGGCGGCATATGCAACCGAGTAGCCGGCGTTTACGGCCTTCGCAGCCATAAGCATGTCCTCGCTCATATCCGTCTTTCCGAAACCGCCGAGCTCTATATAAGCGCTGCGGCGGTACGCCGAACATACGTCGGTGGCGAAATACGCCTTGATTCCCATGGTCGCGACGTCGGCCTTAGAGCGAACATTGGATTCTAGACCGTAGTTGAACTCACGAACGAGCTGTTCGAACCTCCGCGCATCGTCCTTGGGAAGCTGGCGCCCGGATGAAACCGCTACGCGGTCATCGGAAAGAATGGGGGCAATAAGGTTCTCGATGTAGGAATCGTCAGCGGGTACGGCATCCTGCGTCATAAAGCAGACGATATCCCCAGTGGATTTCCTAAGCGCCATATCACGAGTGAGACCATGATTGAATTCAGAGCGCTGGATACTGACCAAGCGAACCCACTCAAACGTCTTGACGATATCGACCGTACTATCGGAAGAGTTCGAATCGACTACAATAACCTCATCGGGACGACGGGTCTGACGATATATGCGATTGAGCAGCCCCTCGATGTCGCTCTCAGCATTGAGGGTCGGAATCACAAGGGAAACCTTCGTCATCGCCCAGTCCTCCTTTTGCCAAACATGGCACCGAAGGTGCCCGTGAAACACCTCCAGTCCATACGGAAGCAGCGGTTCCGCACGTAATGGAGCTCTATCTTCTGGCGCAGGCCGCTCTCGAAGGTCGCAGCGTTGCGGTCGGTGGCCTGCCACAGGCCGGTGATGCCCGGGGTGACGCTCAGCAACTCCTCCTTCTCCTCGTCGGTGAAGTGCTGATCGAGCTCGTCGCGCGTGATGGGGCGCGGGCCGATCACGGACAGGTCGCCCTTGAGCACGTTGAGGAACTGCGGTACCTCGTCGATGGAGCACTTTCGGATGAACTTGCCAACCTTGGTGATGCGCGGGTCGTCGTCGACCTTGCGCTCCACCTCCCACTGGCGCAGTTGCTCGGGGCTCAGGTACTTACGCACGTCGTTGGCATCGGCGACCATGCTGCGGAGCTTAAGCACGCGGATCACCCTGCCTCCCCTGCCCACGCGCTCCTGCGTGTAGACCGGAAAGCCAGGAGACTCCACGCAGATCGCGGCGCAGACACAGGCCATGGGAATCGCCAGCACCGCGGTGCACCCGGCGCTGAAGGCTATGTCGAATGTTCTCTTGCATATGCGGTAGAAGAGGGTCCCCGTCGGTTTCCTAGGCATGGGCTAACACCCCGCCATCGGAAAAATCTCGGGAGATGCCTCTAGCAGGCACCCCCCCCCGTTATCATTTCGACGACCGTGAGAACCACGATCTTCAGGTCGGTGGCCACGCCGCGCTTGGCGATGTATTCGAGGTCACGTCGCACCATGCCGTCGAAGTCGGTATCGTTGCGGTCCGTCACCTGCCACCAGCCGGTGATCCCGGGCTTCACGGCCAGTCGCTGCAGGTCGTACTCGGTGTACTCGGCCACCTCGTTGGGCAGCGGCGGGCGCGGGCCCACGACGGACATCTGGCCCAGGAACACGTTTACGAACTGAGGGAACTCGTCGATGGAGTGCTTGCGGATGAACCTGCCGATCTTGGTGACGCGCGGGTCGTCCCTCATCTTGAACATGGCGCCGGCGATCTCGTTCTGCCCCTTGAGCTCGGCGAGGCGCTCGTCGGCGTCCTTGTACATGCTTCGGAACTTCCACATGCGGAAAGTAGTCAAGCTGCCGTCGGGTCGAGTCTGGCCCACGCGGATCTGGCTGTAGAAGGGGCTGCCCTCGCTCTCCAGGCGGATGAGCGCCGCGAGCACCAGACTGGGGATCGCGATAGCGACGAGCGCGGCACCGCTGAATACGATGTCGAATGTGCGCTTGACGGCCCTGTAGGCCAGGCGCGAGCGGTCCCAGTCCATGATGGATTGCATGGCCTTGTAGCGACCAACGCCTTCACGCCGGTCCATGGCCTGAGCGATGAGCGCTGCCCCCGCGGGCGCATCCTTTGCATATTGAGGTTTATCCAACACGTTCTCTTCCAACACTTCGTCCCCGGGTCGGGGATACTCCCTGTTCTGCGTAGCGACCGCACGCAGCTAGGCGATCGCCTTTTTAAGGTTGCGCATCACACGCTGCTCGTTGGAAAGCACCGCGAGGCCAACGCGGGTGGTTACGCGTCGACCGCACAGGTCGAGCTCCAAATAAGCAGTGCTCTTGCGTCTGTTAATTGTTTTGATAAGGCCTTCGTGGCCCAGCAGCGGACCTGCCGTAACTACGACCTGGTCACCGTCTTTTAGGGCCTCGCTCATGGGCACTACGCGGTCTCCCCTATGCGTAAAGCCGCCAATAAGCTGGACCTCTTCTTTTGCCAGCGACACAAACTGACCGTCCTGGGAAAGCACCCGGGCAAAGTCGTCCATGCGTAGCAGATACTGTTGCACAGTTTGAGGGTCTGCCGTATCGCAGATGAGATAACCGGGAAAGAGCGGCTTGGTCGTCTTGACCCATTCGCCGTGTACCTTGATCTCGGTTTGATATTGGGGATAAAAGAGCTCTTGCATGGCACCAACCGGCACCATGCGCTCAATGCGCTCGCGCATTACGTCTTCGCGACCGTTAATGACTTGGATCACATACCACACGAGCACCACCCCCTTGCTGTCTTACGTGTGGCTCACGGGGTTTGGGTATGGCTTCGCCAGGGCGCTTGTGCGCGAAGGCGCTCCATATTCAAACCCTGAGCCCAGTCAGACAAGCACGTGGCTCTGCCCCACCGTGAACGGTATGTACAAATGCAGTTGCTAGAGACGCGGACGTGTATCGCAAAATAACCGCATCCCCAGCTGGCTGCGTGCGAGCCAGTCAAGCGGGTACAAAACTGGACCGCACGCAAACAGCTGAAGACTGCTACGTATTGGCATACGAACTACTAGAATTTGCATCTCATAAATAAATCAACTCAAATTTAAAGAGCCGCATGACTTCTTTATTGGAGCTCGTGGTGTTTCTGGCACCGCCGTTACGGCCGGATGCTGATCGACCCTGCGCTTTGCGACTTGCTGGAGCAGCGAGCACAGTTGAACTCATGTAACGTTAAGTATCCTAGCACAAGCTGGTAGCAAAACTGATTTGGCTAATGGCGGACAACATTTCGTCAATTTAGCGTGTTCAATGGGGTTGTTTTGGGATGTTGTTCACATTGATGCAGGTTATTGGGCTGCAAGCGGTGATTAGAGACGTTCCTGAAGCCCAAATGGAACGGCGAAGAGCACTGATAATCGCGCTTGGCTAACAAACTATGTACAGACATGGGAAATAAATTGTGCAACTTTTTGTTGGCATGGATTAGATTTGTGGCGCAAGGTATTTTGGCATGAAAAAAGGTCTTCGGGATTCCGAAGACCTTTGCATTCACGATGGTGGAGACGAGGGGGATCGAACCCCTGACCTCTTGACTGCCAGTCAAGCGCTCTCCCAGCTGAGCTACGCCCCCGTGACGAGGTAGTACTATAGGGGAATGTTTACGGGGATGCAAGGGGGAATTTTGGATTGATTTTCCGCCTTACGGGTTTTCCTGGGACGGGGCAAAAATAATCACTCTACGAGCGATTATTTTTATCCGCCGTCCCGATAAAACCCTGATGCAGCAAATAACCGATTGCGACGCCTTGATGGACTTGGATCGTGGCTGTTGACCTGACGACGTTAGAGATGCCCGCGTCGGCTAGTAGAACTAACGAAGCGTGATCTAGTTCCCACTCCAAGCCGTGTTCGCTTACCTCGGTGTTGGGGGCTATGGCGATGATGGAGAACGTCTGGCCCTCGGCACCTTCGATGATCCAGGATTCGCCTGCGTGAAGGAAGCGAGCGACCACCTTGTCCTCGACAATCCAGACAGGGGCATCCTCGTAACCCGCGAGCAGCCCCAGTACGGATAGCGCCATATCAGGACGGCCGCCAGTGGCGCAGGTCGCAACCACTTCGGCACCCGGCCAGCGACGGCGGACGGAATCGAGCGCCAGCGCCAGATCGGTATAGTCCTTGTAGGGGTCGTGGCGCTCAACTTCAAAATCGGTGGCGGCATCGACCAACGCACGACCCGCATCACTCACCGTGTCGGCATCCCCCACATACACGTCGCAGCCCAGGCCGGCACTCAGTAGCGCGTCGAGTCCACGGTCCACGGCGACAACGTAATCGCACTCCCCCGCTAGCCTACGCAACAGATCAGCGCTCGCCACCACGGGCGAGCCGCAGACTACAAGTACTTTGCAAGCCACAGCCCTCGCCTATCCCTCAAACGAAAGAACGCGGGCCAGATCCAGCTCCTCGTAGCTGTCGATAAAGATATCGCAGTTGGCGCGTACGTCGTCGCGCTTCATGCGGCCATGCGGGTCATAGATGCCCACACGCTTAAAGCCGGCGGTGCCAGAGCTCTTAAGTCCAAAGACGGCGTCCTCAAACACCCATGCACGCTCAAACTTGTGGCCGTGGCGCTCTTCCAGGCGACGCAACGCCAGCTCGTACACATCGGGGAACTGCTTGGAGCGTCCCGCCTCGCCCGTCGTGGTAATAAACTCCAAATAGCGATCAAGGCCCGCACCCGCAAGGGCAGACTGCACCAGTTCGGCCGGCGTGGACGTGGCAACGCACATGGCAATGCCCGCAGCCTTCGCCTGCTCCAGAAACGCCAGGAGCCCCTCGCGCGGCGGCACCTTGGAGTACCCCTCCATCAAAATGTCGC
Organism: uncultured Collinsella sp.; assembly: GCA_900552755.1. Classification (GTDB taxonomy): domain Bacteria; phylum Actinomycetota; class Coriobacteriia; order Coriobacteriales; family Coriobacteriaceae; genus Collinsella. Next base: position 20,396 of record USAY01000013.1, on the reverse strand, counting down.
TCAGTTCGCGATACAGCTCCTCACCATTCGCGCCAATGCTCCACGTATCGTGGTAGGCCCGGCACTCGTCCTCCAGCGAAAGATGCTCAAACTGGGCAAAATCGTCGACCGTTACATCAATGCCATGACGGCGCAATAACTCGGTCTGCGCATGGCCCCAGACGGGGGAGCTATTAACCAGCGTTCCGTCGCAATCGAAAATAAAAGCAACACTTGGAGCAGCGATGTGGTTCATAAACGAGCCTTTCGATGTCAAATGGTAAACAACCTGCTAAAAACGTTTTACCAAACGTAAGCCTATCAGTTTTGAAACCCTAATTGATAAAACTGTCAAGGGTTTTACCACGGCAATTCTGCCAGTGGTATAAACATGTCGCTTACCGATTAAACGCCCCCGCAAATCCGCTTTCGTCCATAAAACTAACGCACAGGTGTTATCGTAGTTTGTGCCGAAAGTTCCACCGAGCACGCGAGGTGGAACGAATCATAGAACTATCGCCGTCCCTTCGATTCGTGCAGCCTTGGACCTTTCGCATCTAGTCACCAAGGCAACACGCTGCCGCGTCATGATGGGATCAAACGTGAGCGATACAAAGCTAAAGCCAGCAACCAAAAAGCCTGCTACCCGCAAAGCCGCCCCGCACGCACCGGAGCTCACCAAGGATGATGTCTACCTATTTGGCATCGGTACGTGGGAGCGCAGCTGGGAAAAGATGGGCGCGCACCCCGACACGCAGAACCGTACGCGCGGCTGGCGCTTTTGCGTTTGGGCACCCGATGTAAAGAGCGTCCATGTCATTGGCGAATTTAACGACTGGGATGAGCAAGCCAACCCGCTGGTGCCCATGCATACGAGTGCTATTTGGGAAGGCTTTATTCCTGGCGCCGAGCAGGGTCAGCTCTATAAGTACCTCATCGAGACCAACGAGGGCGAAAAGCTCTACAAGGCCGATCCGTATGCCTTTAAGGCCGAATTCCCTCCGGGAACGGCGAGCGTGCTGTGGACCCTCGATGGCTACAAGTGGAACGATGCCGTATGGCTCAAGCGCCGCGCCAGCCATAACCACATGTCGCAGCCCCTTAACATCTACGAGGTGCATATTGGCTCGTGGAAGCGCCACGGCGACGCGCCGCAGGGCGAGCCGGACGAGTACGGCAACTACCCCGGCCCCATGGATCCCTTCCCCGCGCAGCGCGGCGAGTTCTACACCTACGACGACCTGTCGGTCGAGCTCGTCGACTACGTGCGCGACATGGGCTACACGCATATCGAGGTCATGCCGCTTATGGAGCATCCCTTCGATGGCTCCTGGGGCTACCAGACGACCGGCTATTACGCCGCCACGTCGCGTTACGGCAACCCGCAGCAGCTCATGCACTTTATCGATGCGTGCCACGAGGCGGGCATCGGTGTGATCATGGACTGGGTGCCCGGCGGTTTTTGCGCCGACTCCCACGGCCTTGCCACCTTTAACGGCCACATGCTGTTTGAGCACGAGATTCACCCCAACTGGGGCACGCACAAGTTTGACTTCGCCCGCGGCGAGGTCCGCTCCTTCCTGGTCTCCAACGTGCTGTACTGGCTCGAGAACTTCCACGTGGACGGCATTCGCATGGACGGCGTGTCCAGCATGCTGTACCTCAACTTTGGCATCGACGATCCGGGACAAAAGAAGTTCAACAAGTACGGTACCGAGGAGGATCTGGACGCCAGCGCGTTTATCCGTCAGGTCAACTGTGCCGTGGAGGCGCACTACCCCGACGTGATGATGATGGCCGAGGAGTCCACCGCGTGGCCGCTCGTGACCTATCCGCCGCAGGACGGCGGCCTGGGCTTCCACTACAAGTGGGACATGGGCTGGATGAACGACACCCTGCACTACATGCAGACCGATTTTCCGTGGCGCCCCGGTAACCACGGGCTGCTCACGTTCTCCATTATGTACGCCTTTACCGAGAACTTTATCTGCCCGCTGAGCCACGACGAGGTCGTACACGGCAAGTGCTCGCTGATCGGCCGCATGCCGGGCGACTGGTGGCGCCAGTTTGCCGGCCTGCGCACGCTGGCCTTCTACCAGATGACGCATCCCGGTGCCAAGCTCAACTTTATGGGCAACGAGATCGGCCAATTTATCGAGTGGCGCTACTACGAGTCCATCCAGTGGTTCCTGACCGAGGAGTACGAGACTCACAGGCATCATCAGGCGTTTATCAAGGCGCTCAACCACCTATACACCGCCGAGCCCGCCCTGTACGAGCGCGGCTACACCGACGACGGCTTTACCTGGATCGATGCGGACAATTCCAAGCAGTCCATCGTGAGCTTTGTGCGCCAGGGCGAGGACATTGACGACGACTTGGTGATCCTGATCAACTTTGACCCGGCGAGCTACGAGAGCTTCCGTGTGGGCGTGCCGCGCGAGGGTGACTGGAAGGTCATCTTTGACTCCGACCGTCCCGAGTTTGGGGGCAGCGGCTATGCCGGCGAGGAGCCCTACACCTGCTCGAGCGAGCCCTATCCCTGGAACGGGCAGATGGACTCCATCGAGATCAAGGTGCCCGGCCTGGCTGGCGTGGTGCTTAAGCGCCGCGGTCCCAGCAGCTACAAGCCGCCCGTGGTCGAGGCTCCCAAGGCTGCGCCCAAGAAGCGCACGTCCTCGGTGAAGCCCAAGCCTGCGGCTGCCAAGAAGGCTCCGGCCAAGGCGAAGGCCACGAAGCCCGCTGCCAAGACCAAGGCCAAGGCTAAGGCTGCCGCAAAGCCCGCTGCTAAGGCTACCGCGGCCAAGAAGCCGGCTGCCAAAAAAGCCGCTACCAAGGCCAAGTCTGCTTCTGTTAAGCCGTCTGCCAAGGATGCGTAACAAAGCCGTTACAGCTGTAATTACCCGCCTCGCCGAGGCGTAGGATACAAGTCATAACCGTTCCGGGAGAAACATCCCCGGGGGAAAGGAACGTATGAATAAGATCTTCGACAACAAGCAGGAGTTTACCGAGCTTTATCGCGATGCCGTCATGAGCATCAGCGGCAAGAGCGTCGAGGCCGCCAGCGACCTCGACCGCTTTAACGCCCTGGCCAAGCTCGTGGCCGAGAAGGCGCGCACCGTTGCCACCAAGAGCGACGCCCGCGCCACCGCCGAGGGCAAAAAGCGCGTGTACTACTTCTCGATCGAGTTTTTGATCGGCCGCCTGCTCGACAACTACCTGCTCAACTTTGGCGTGCGCGACATGGTCGCCGAGGCGCTCGACGACATGGGCTTTGACCTGTCCGTCATCGAGAACCAGGAGCCCGATCCGGCTCTGGGCAACGGTGGCCTTGGCCGTCTGGCAGCGTGCTTCCTGGATTCCATGGCAGCCGAGGGCATTGCCGGCTACGGCAACGGCATGCGCTACCGCTACGGCCTGTTTAAGCAGGAGATCGTCAACGGCAGCCAGGTCGAGGCCACCGACGAGTGGCTCACCCACGGCTATCCCTGGGAGGTCCGCCGTCAGGACAAGGCCGTGACCATCAAGTTTGGTGGCCATGTTGAGGGCTTTGAGGAGAACGGCCGCACGTTCTACCGCACGGTGGACACGCAGGAAATCCTGGCCGTCCCTTATGACATCCCCGTCGTGGGCTATGCCGGCGAGACCGTCAACAAGCTGCGCGTCTGGGCCGCCGAGCCGGTCGAGGAGCACTTTGACTTGGAGGCCTTCAACCGCGGCGACTATGCCCTGGCCGACGCCGAGCGCGCCGAGGCCGAGGCCATCAGCGCCATCCTCTACCCCAACGACGCCGGCGAGCACGGCCGTCTGCTGCGCCTGAAGCAGGAGTACCTGTTTGTTTCCGCCGGCATCTACAGCCTGCTCGATACCTTTGAGAAGGAGCACGGCGAGAACTGGGAGCTGCTGCCGCAGTTTGTTGCCATCCACACCAACGACACGCACCCCGCCATGTGCGGCCCCGAGCTCATGCGCATCCTCATCGACGAGAAGAAGCTCGAGTGGGACGACGCTTGGAACATCGTGACGCAGGTCGTGAGCTACACCAACCATACCATCCTGCCCGAGGCTCTGGAGAAGTGGCCCATCGGCACGTTCTCCAAGCTCCTCCCCCGCGTGTACCAGATCATCGACGAGATCAGCCGGCGTTGGCACGAGTCGTTCGACACCACGCAGGATGGCTGGCAGGAGCGTCTGCGCCAGACCGCCATTCTGTGGGACGGCGAGATTCGCATGGCCAACCTGTCCGTAATCTGCAGCCACAGCGTCAACGGCGTTGCCAAGATCCACTCCGACATCATTAAGAACATCGTGCTCAAGGACTTCTATGCCCTGACGCCCGAAAAGTTCAACAACAAGACCAACGGCATCTCGCACCGTCGCTTCTTTGCCGAGGCCAACCCCACCTACGCCAAGCTCGTCACCGAGGCCATTGGCGACGGCTGGCTTAAGGACGCCTTTGAGCTGGAGAAGCTCAAAGAGTTCCAGAACGACTCCGAGTTCTTGAAGGCCGTGGGTGCCTCCAAGCGCGCCAACAAGGAGCGCCTGGCTGCCTACGTTAAGGCCGAGACCGGTCTGGTCATTGACCCCAACACCGTCTTCGATGTTCAGGTAAAGCGCTTCCACGCCTACAAGCGCCAGCTCATGAACATCATGAAGGTGATGGACATCTACAACCGTCGCATCGCCGATCCCAACTTCCACGTAACGCCGACGACCTTCATCTTTAGCGGCAAGGCTGCCTCGAGCTACACCTTTGCCAAGGAGACCATCCGCCTCATTAACTCCGTGGCCGACGTCATCAACAACGACCCGCGCGTCAACGAGGTCATGAAGGTCTGCTTTATTCCCAACTTCCGCGTGAGCAACGCCCAGCTCATCTACCCCGCCGCCGAGATCTCGGAGCAGATCTCCACGGCCGGCAAGGAGGCCTCGGGCACGTCCAACATGAAGCTCATGATGAACGGCGCCATTACGCTGGGCACCCTCGACGGCGCCAACATCGAGATCGCCGACCTGGCCGGCCGCGAGAACGAGGCCATCTTTGGCCTGACCGCTCCCGAAGTCGAGCAGCTCTGGGCATCGAACAGCTACTTTGCGTGGGATACCCTCAACGGCGACCGCGAGCGTCTGGGCCGCGTGATGGACGAGCTCAAGGACAACACGTTTGCCGGCCTTTCGGGCAACTTCGAGAGCATCTACAACGAGCTCATGAACAACAACGACCCCGACCTGGTTATGGCCGACTTCCGCAGCTACGTCGACGCCTGGGAGAAGCTCACGAACAGCTACGGCGACCAGGAGACCTGGAACCGCAAGGCCCTGCTCAACACCGCCTCGAGCGGCTGGTTCTCGAGCGACCGCACCATTCGCGAGTACCGCGACGAGATCTGGCACGCTTAAAGGCCGCGAGCTCCCCTATGCCAGCACGGCATTACTCGACGGGCGCGACCGAGCGTCGCGTCCGTCGCTAATGGGTTTAGGAACATCGATGACAGAAGGAGAAATCGATGAGTAAGAAAGAATGCATCGCGATGCTCCTCGCAGGAGGACAGGGCAGCCGATTGGGGGCACTCACCCAAAAGATCGCTAAGCCGGCGGTTAGCTTTGGTGGCAAGTTCCGCATTATCGACTTTTCGCTCTCCAACTGCTCCAACTCGGGCATCGACACGGTGGGTGTTCTGACGCAGTATCGCCCCTACCTGCTGCATGCCTATGTGGGCTCCGGCGAGGCGTGGGATCTTGACAGCCGCGACGGCGGCGTGTCGATCCTGCCGCCGTACGAGACGCAGACCGGCGGCGCCTGGTATGCGGGCACGGCCGACGCCATTACGCAGAACCTCGACTACATCAAGGCCAACGACCCCAAGTACGTCCTGATTCTTTCGGGCGATCACCTGTATCGCATGGACTACCGCAAGATGCTCAAGACGCACATTGAGAACAACGCCGACCTCACGGTGAGCGTCATGCCCGTGCCGTGGGAGGAGGCCAGCCGCTTTGGCATCCTGACCACCGACCCCGAGGACGGCCGCATCACCAAGTTCACCGAGAAGCCCGATAAGCCCGATTCGAATCTCGCGTCCATGGGCATCTACATCTTCTCGGCCGACGTGCTGATCAAGGCGCTCGAGGAGGACGCTCTGGACCAGCGCTCGAGCCACGACTTTGGCAAGGACATCATCCCCAAGCTGCTCGGCGAGGGCAAGCGCCTGTACAGCTACGAGTTCCACGGCTTTTGGAAGGACGTCGGCACCATCGCCAGCTTCCACGAGACCTCGATGGACCTGCTGGGCAACAACCCCGAGTTCGATCTGTTTGACAAGCACTTCCCCATCATGTCCAACATCACCACGCGTCCGCCGCACTACATTGGCCCGGATGGTCGCCTGGACGACTGCCTGGTCTCCAACGGCTGCAAGATCTACGGTACCGCTCGCCACTCGATCCTTTCGACCGATGTCATCATCGAGGAGCGCGCCGTGGTCGAGGACTCCGTGCTGCTGCCGGGTGCGCACGTTAAGAGCGGCGCGCACATCTGCCGCGCTATTTTGGGCGAGAACTCCACGGTCGAAGAGGGCGTGAAGCTCGGCTCTGTCGATACCACCAAGGATACGGCCGTCGTTGGAAATGACGTCGTTATCGGGAAGGGGGAATGATCCGATGATCAATCGCAAGGCCATCGGTTATATCACCGCTAACTACTCTTCGACCTACGGCAGCGTGCTGCTCAAGGACCGCCCCATCGCGTCCGTTCCGTTTTTGGGCCGCTACCGCCTGATCGACTTCCCGCTGTCCAACATGATGAATGCCGGCATCAAGACCGTCGGTGTCGTCATGCCGGGCAACTATCGCTCGCTGATCGACCATGTGGGCTCGGGCAAGGACTGGGGCCTGGACCGCAAGAAGGGCGGCCTGTTCATGGTGCCCGGCAACGCGTATGGCACCACCAAGGGCGGCATGCGCTTCCTGCTGCGCGACATCATTTCCAACAAGACGCTGTTCCAGCGCTCGGACAAGCCCTATGTTGTGATGATGGGCACCAACATCATCTTTAACATGGACCTCAACACCATCATCGAGGCGCACGAGAACTCCGGTGCCCAGATGACCGTGGTGTACTGCAAGGCCACGCGCAACGTCGATGACGAGACCAAGCTCGAGATTAACGAGAACGGCCGCCTGACGGGTGTGAGCGCCGGCGTCGTGTACGGCGACAACGCCTCTATGGACTGCTGCATCGTCAACCGCGAGACGCTGCTCGAGATCATCAATCACTACCAGGCCGCCGACTATCTGGACCTGCTCGAGGCACTCCAGGGCGACTTTGGCAACATCGACGTGTGCAGCTACGAGTACAAGGGCGAGGTCGTTGGCGTGTTTAGCGAGAAGTCGCTGTATCGCCGCAGCATGGATCTGCTCGACCAGACCGTGGCCGACCAGCTCTTTGACCCCGAGCGCCCGATCCTGACCAAGGCCCACGACGTGCCGCCTTCGCGCTATGCGACCGGTAGCCACGCGTGCAACTCGATCATCTCGGCCGGCTGCATCATCAAGGGCACCGTGCGCAACTCGATCCTGTCGCGCGGCGTTGTGGTTGAGGAAGGCGCTTCGGTGACCAACTCGATCATCAACCAGAGCTGCATTATCAAGAGCGGCGCCCGCGTCGAGAATGCCATCCTGGACAAGAACAACGTGGTCCCCACCAACACCGAGCTTCGCGGCACGCCCGAGAACATCCTGGTGCTGGGCAAGGCTCCGTTAACTTCTGATACCACCATCGTACGTTAACGTTGGCACCGCAACATCGCTCGTAACATGTAGAATAGCCGCCCGGTTCGCGCCTGGCGGCTATTCTCGAATAACAACATGGGAGACAATATGGCAGATTCCAGCAAAAAGATGCAGATCGTGTTTGCCTCGGCCGAGTGCGCACCGTTTGTAAAGACCGGTGGCCTGGGCGACGTGGCGGGTTCGCTGCCTGCGGCGCTTGTGCGCGCCGGCGCCGAGGTCATCGTGATGGTGCCCAAGTACGCCACCATCAAGGACGAGTACAAGGCGCAGATGGAGCACTTCTCCGACTTTTACGTGAGCCTGGGTTGGCGCAACGAGTACTGCGGGCTCGAGAAGCTCGAGCACGACGGCGTCACGTATATGTTCATCGACAACGAGCGCTACTTTGCGCGCGACTATCCGTACGGCTTCTTTGACGACGGCGAGCGATTTGCGTTCTTCTCTAAGGCCATCACCGAGAGCCTGCAGCACCTGCCGGCCGGCTTTGAGTGCGACATCCTGCACTGCAATGACTGGCAGACGGCATTGGCGCCTGTGTTCTTGCGCGAGTTCTACCAGGGCCTGCCGCTGTACGACCGCGTCAAGACCGTGTTCTCGATCCATAATGTGGCGTTCCAGGGCCAGTTTAGCGACACCGTGATGGAGGACATCCTGGGGGTGGCACACATTCCGGCGGCCGCCTCGCAGCTGCGTTGCGACGCCTGCAGCATCAACTACATGCTGGGCGCGCTGCGCTATGCCGACGCCATCACCACGGTGAGCCCCACCTATGCCAACGAGATCCAGACGCCCGAGTTTGGCGAGGGCCTGGACGGCGTGCTGCGCGAGCGCTCCTATGCGCTACAGGGCATTTTGAACGGCATTGACGTGGCAGGCTTTGACCCGGCGACCGACAAGCGCATTGCCGCAAACTACACGGTTGATGACCGCTCCGGCAAGGCCGTGTGCAAGGCCAAGCTGCAGGAAGAGCTGGGGCTCGAGGTTCGCGACGACCGTCCGCTCATGGTGATGGTCACGCGCCTGACGCGCCAGAAGGGCATGGACCTGGTCATGTACGCGCTCGACCGCATCCTGTCCGGCGGCGTGCAGGTGGCGGTGCTGGGCACCGGCGACCGCGACTACGAGGACGGCCTGCGCTACTTCCAGGACAAGTACCCCGGCACCATGGCCGCGCGCATCGAGTTTGACCCGGCGCTGTCGCAGCGTATGTATGCCGCTGCCGATATGTTCCTGATGCCTTCGAAGTTTGAGCCCTGCGGCCTGTCGCAGATCATCGCCATGCGCTACGGCACGCTGCCCATCGTGCGCGAGACCGGTGGTCTGAAGGACACGGTGATCCCGTATAACGAGTTTACCGGCGAGGGCACGGGCTTCTCGTTTAGTAACTTTAACGGCGACGAGATGGGCGACGCCGTGTTCCGCGCGGCACGCCTGTTCTGGGACAACCGCGATGCCTGGAACCAGCTGGTCACGCAGGCTATGAGCCAGGACTTTAGCTGGACGCGCTCGGCCGACAAGTATCTGGACCTGTACTTCTTTATGCATCCGGAGATTGAGAGGCCGGTGGCGGTTGTCGACGAGCCTGTGGATGTGGCTGAGCCCGAGCCCAAGGCCGAGCCGGTTGTTGAGGAACCCAAGGCTGAGGAGAAGCCGGTTAAAGCTGAATCTAAGGTGAAGATTGAGGCAGCTCTCGAGACTGAGGCTAAGCCGGCTGCAAAGTCTGCCGCCAAGAAGACCACGACGCGCAAGACAACGGCCAAGAAGGCTACGACAACCAAGGCCGCTGCCACCAAGACCGCCGCAGCAAAGACGACTGCCACCAAGACAACGACGACGCGCAAGCGCACGACCGCCGCTGCAAAGAAGGCCGCCGAGGCCGAGGCCGCTCCCGAGGTAAAGGCTGAAGCCGCCGTCAAGGCCAAGCCCGCCGTCAAGGCACCGGCCAAGACCACTGCCAAGAAGTCGACCGCGACCGCCAAGAAGGCAACGGCAGCCAAGAAGACCACGACAACGAAGGCGACGACCACGAAAGCAGTCACGACCAAGGCAGCCGCAAAGCCGGCCGCCAAAGTCGAGGAGACGCCCGTCGAGGCAAAGCCGGCCGCCAAGACCACCACGCGCAAGCGCGCCACGACGACGGCCAAAAAGACCACGACCAAGACAGCCGCTCTCAAGGCAGAGGCTAAAGCCGAAGACAAGCCCGCAGTAAAGGCCGAGCCGGCACCGAAGGCCGCTGAGGTCAAGACCGCTCCGAAGGCTACGGCAAAGACCGAGCCCGCCAAGGAGACCCCGGTCTCCCCTGCCGCCACGACCGTGGAAAAGGCTCCGACCAAGAAGACCTCCGTCCGCAAGGCAACGGCCACCCGCAAGCGCCGCTAGCCCGCAGACGATCTAAAACCTAATCAAAACCCTAAACAAGGGGCGCTCCAACCGGGCGCCCCTTCTCTGTAGATAGTTGGTAAAACGATTTTCTAGGACAACCGTTCGCCGATGGTAAACGGATGTTGTTTATACACCCTGTGTACAACAGATATACTTACAATTTATGCGTAAAGCCCATGGCTCGCAGGCCGTGATTCTATTGAACTGGACCGTACTATGAGATTGATACACAACAGCCGCCTACCGCAGTTTCGCACTCCGTTTGGCGCTGTGACCACAGGAACTACCGTTGCACTCTCGGTGATTTTGGAGGATGCCGATCCCAACCAGGCAACACTCACCCTACGTACCTGGGTCGATGAAGTCGGCGAGGCCCTGATCCCGATGGAGCACGAAGGCGATGGCATTTTTACCGGCGAGCTCAAATGCACTGAACCGCGTCTTGTGTGGTACAGCTTTATATGCAATATCGAGGGCCAGCCCGAGGTTCGCCTGGGCGCACCGCAGGGCCGCACCGGCGGCGAGGGCGTAACCTACGACTACGCCGAGGTGCCGTCCTTCCAGATTACCGTCTATAAGCACCGCGAAGTTCGACCCGAGTGGTACGAGCGTGGTATGGTCTACCAAATCTTCCCCGACCGCTACGCCCGTGACGAGCATTGGCGCGAGCGCACAATGGCCCAACTCGAAAAACCGCGCAAGGGCATTCAGCGCCGGATGGTCGAGGACTGGAACGAGCCGCCCGTGTACGAGCGCGCCGAGGACGGCTCCATCAAGACCTGGGACTTCTACGGCGGCTCGCTCAAGGGCATCCAGGAAGACCTGCCCCGCATCGCCGAGCTAGGCTTTACAGCCATCTACCTCAACCCCATTTTCGAAGCCGCAAGCAACCACCGCTACGACACGGCCGACTACACCAAGATTGACCCGATTCTGGGCACCGAGCAGGACTTTACCGAGCTGTGCCAGGCAGCCGAGAAGCTGGGCATCTCCATCATCCTGGACGGCGTCTTCAACCACACGGGCGACGACTCGATCTATTTCAACCGCTACGGCAACTACCCGGGCGTGGGTGCCTGGCAGAGCGAGGATTCACCGTGGCGTGATGCGTTTACCTTCCACGAGGACGGCTCGTACGACTGCTGGTGGGGCGTGGGCAATATGCCGGCCATCAACGAGAAGTCCGAGCTGGTGCGCGAGAGACTCCTGGGCAAGGACGGCGTGATCCGCAAATGGCTGCGCGCCGGTGCCCATGGTTGGCGCCTGGACGTCGCTGACGAGCTTTCCGACGACTTCCTGGCCGAGATCAAAAAGGCCGTACTTGCCGAAAAGCCCGATGCGCTGTTGCTCGGCGAAGTCTGGGAAGACGCCTCCAACAAGATTAGCTACGGCCATCTGCGCCGCTACCTGCAGGGTTCCGAGCTGGACTCTGCTATGGATTACCCCTTCCGCGACATGGTCATCGGCTTTTTGATGGGATACAAGAACGCCTACCAAGCAGCCGAGGATATCGAGACCCTGCGCGAGAACTACCCGAGCGAGGCATTGTCCTGCGCGCTCAATCTGCTTTCGAGCCACGACCGTCCGCGCATCATCTCGGTACTCGGCGGCGGCCCCGACGAGTCGCAGCTGCCCGAGTGCGAGCGCAGCAAATGGCGCCTGGACGAGAACTCGATGGGCCTGGCCAAGAGCCGTTTTTGGCTTGCAACGCTCATGCAGATGACCTTCCCCGGCGTGCCTTCGATCTACTACGGCGACGAGTACGGCCTGGAGGGCCTTACCGACCCGGGCAATCGCCGCACGCTGCCGACCAAGGACCAACTGCACGACTTCGACACGCTGGCTATTGTCAAGAACGCCTCCGCCGTACGCCGCGCACTGCCATTTATGATCGACGGCGAGATCAAGGCCTTCGCGCTCAACGACGAGGTGCTGGCATACAACCGCACGGGCAAGGATGGCGAGTGCGCGACGGTTATCATCAACCGCAGCCTGCGCAATTCGCACCGCGTGACGATTCCGGCGCTCGGCGAATGTGCAAGTGACGTGATCAGCGGCCACGAGTGCGAGATCCACAACGGTACGGTCACGCTCGATCTGTATCCGCTGGGCTCGTCGATCATCTATCACCATGCCGAGCAGCGCCTGCAGGAGCCGCTCGATCACGGCGCGGGCGTCGTGTGCCATATCACCTCGGTGCCCACCGACGACGGCAAGCCCGGCACGATTGGTGCGCCCACGCGTCGCTTTATCGACCATCTGGCCGCTATGGGCATGCGCTACTGGCAGGTTCTGCCTGTCAACCCGACGGACTTCTTCCGCTCCCCTTACGCTGGGCCTTCGGCCTTTGCAGGCAATATTGACCTGCTGCCCGAAAGCCAAGAGGAACTTGCGGACGACTTTGAGGCTTGGAAGGCCCGTGGCGGCGAAGATGCAGACCCGCTCTACACGGCGTTTAAGCATCGCAACGCCGATTGGCTCGAGAAGTACTGCGTCTATATGGCCGTCAAAAAGTACTTTGAGGGCGAGTCGCGCCACAATTGGCCGGCAGATGTCGCTCGCTACAACGAGCATCTAATCGACGACAAGCGCTTCCACAACGAGGCCGAGCTTCAGGCGTACATGCAGTACCGCTTTGACCTGGCCTGGTGCGAGCTCATGAACTACGCGCACAAGAAGGGTATCGAGGTTATCGGCGACATTCCTATGTACGTGTCCGACGATTCGGCAGACGCGTGGAGCGAACCCGAGAACTTCTGGCTGTCCGATACCGGCAAAGCAATCGAGATTTCCGGCGCGCCGCCCGACAACTTTGCGCCCGAGGGTCAGGTATGGGGCAACCCGACGTTCCGCTGGGACCACATGAAGCAGAACGGCTATAGCTGGTGGATGGATCGCCTGCGCCGCGCGTTCTCGCTCTACGACCGCGTGCGTCTGGATCACTTTCTGGGGTTCCACAGCTACTTTAGCATCCCCGCCGGCAAGGCCTGCGCCGACGGTCGCTGGCTGGCGGGACCGGGCAAAGACCTGTTCCAGACTGCCTACGACGAGCTGGGTCCGCTCAACTTTATCGCCGAGGACCTGGGCTATTTGACGCCCGGTGTTCGCGCCATGGCTTCGACCTGCGGTTTCCCCGGCATGGACGTGCTGGAGTTTAGCGATTACGACGTCCGTTGCGGCGTGCACCCCACGCCAGGAAAGATCCTGTACACCTCAACACACGATACGTCGACGCTGGCCGGCTGGTGTACGCGTTCCTTTGCGGGCGGCGATGAACCGAGCGGTGTTGAGGTGGCGGCCAAGCTGATGAGCGACGCGCTGGCAAGCGACGCTCCCCTGGTGATGATGCCGCTGCAGGATGTCCTGGGGCTTGGCGACGACGCGCGCATGAACGTTCCGGGCGTGGCCACGGGCAACTGGACCTGGCAGGCTAACGAGGCGAACATTGCAGCCGCCGAGGGCAAAACCGCACAGCTCCTGCGCAACAACCATAGATTCTGGGGCGAAGCGTGATAAAACCCCCGATATAGGGTACAGTTACAGACGTTTGAATTTTTGCGGGCAGAGTAATCTGCCCGCTTTGTGCTGAAAAGGAAGTATTATGGCGCGCTACGATTACAAGTGCTCGAGCTGCGGCAACGTGTTTGAGGTTGAGCATCCCATGTCCGAGACTCCCGAGGTCGTGTGCCCCAGCTGCGGTGCCCCGGCGGCCAAGACGTTCTCGGCCAGCGGCATTAAATTTGAGGGCAGTGGTTTCTACAACACCGACCAGCGAAGCGGCGGCTCCAGCACCAACGCCACGAGTGGCTGCTGCGCCAACTGCCCGCATAGCCACTAGAAACCAATCAGCCCCGCGATCAACACCGATCGCGGGGCTATTTCTTTGCTCTATGGGTAGCTAATCAAGCTACCCAGGTTTCCTTGTGAGTTGCGGTGAAATAAGGACTGTTTGGCGGTTAGAAGCCGATATTCAATCCCTATTTCACCGCAACTTAGTAGTTACTTGCGGATCATTCTGGCGCAGAAGTGGCCGTCGTAGGAATCGGCATTTACCGGCACGCTTTGGAAGAGGCCTCGATCGTTCTGACGAACGGATACGAGCTTCTTGGCCTGATCGAACTCGGGGAGTTGCAGAATCTGCGCCTCGGAAAGCGGTGCCACGCTAAAGCTGGCACCCTCGGGAGAGTTCAGGAAAGCGTCCACCACCTGCGTGTTCTCCTCGTCGAAAACCGAGCACGTCGCATAGATGAGCTCGCCGCCGGCAGCCACGCGCGCAGCAGCCTCTTTGAGCATCGTAAGCTGCAGTTTGGGCAGCTCAACCGTCACATCTTTTTCGGTCAGGCGCCACGGGATCTCGGGATGACGGCGCATGGTACCGGTGCCAGAGCACGGCGCATCGATAAAGACCGTGTCGAACTTAACCGGCTCGCCAAGCATGGCATCAAACGATGTGAGCACCTCATCAAGCTCGCAAGCATCACCCGAAACCGTACGAACGCCCTGAATACCGGCCTTATGCAGACGAGCGAGATTCAGATCGCACTTGCGATCATGCAGATCGAGCGCCGTATGCTGACGCTCATAGCCCGTACGCTTGGCCTGGCACATCATCACATAGGTCTTGGTGCCACGACCGGCACCAATCTCAAGGCAGCTACCAGGGCGCGTGGCAGCTGTGGCGATGAGCTGAGCGTTAAGGTCCGAGGCCACCGCGGCAGCACGCTCAAACACACCCGAAGCAACGGTAACCTGGGCATCAACCGGAGCATGGCAGCCCGGGAAGACAGGCGCGACGAGCTGCGAGATATACGGATCGGGCTTAGTCGCAAAGGCGTTCTCATGCAGGGCCAGCGGCGCGGGGGCCAGATTGCCGGCAAAGTTAAGCGCACCCTCGGGCGTGTCAAACGACGCCATAATACGAGCACACAGCCAACGCGGCAGACCCATCAGGCGCGACAGACGAACCAAGCGTCGCTCAGACTCGTCTACATCGGACGCCGTGGCAAAGTCCTCAACGTTGTCCGCGACCTTATGCAGCACGGCATTGGCCAAACCGGCGGCAGACTTAGCTCCGCTGCGCACCAGCTCAACGCCCTGACTCACCGCAACGCGGCCAGGCGTATGCAGATAGAGCATCTCGAAGGCTGAGATACGAAGTGCCATGCGAACACGCGGCGCAACCTTTTTAGGCTTATCGAGAAACTGATCGAGCAGCTCGTCCAAAATACCCTGCGTAGCGGCCACACCCAGCGCCAAGCGGGCGGCAAAAGCGGAATCGCGCTGGTCAATAGCCTTGGCCGATGCGCGAGTGGACAGCACGTCACGCGCATACATGCCGCGGCGATCGGCCTCCATTAGCACATCGAGCGCAAGTTTGCGCGCGGGAGACAGCTTGCTCATGACAAAACACCCCAGATAAGATCGGCGCCTTGCAGCCCAGCAGCCCAAGCAGAAGCGGCCATGGCACGCTTGCCATCGGGCTTAACCTCGAGCAACTCAACCGGGCCATCGGAAAGACCAAGGTAGACGCGCTTGGCTTGAACGGCAACAGCGCCTTCGCCAAGCGACACATCAGCCGGCTCAGCATCGAGCACGCGAACCGACTTGCCGGCAATCACACAACGAGCGGGAGCGGTGTCGGACGAGGCAAGCACATGACGCACACAATCAAGTGCCGCCATCTGAGGGTCAAGACGCATCTCCTGCTTAGAAATCTTGGCAGCATGGGTAACAAGCGACTCATCCTGTTCAATCCACACGGCGGTGCCATCGGCAAGCGAAGGAAGCGTATCGGCAAGCAGTTTGCCGCCAAGCTCACCAAGCTCCATGGTCAGCGCCTCAGCATGCTTACCAGCAACCAAGGTCGAGGCCTGCGCACAATAAGCGCCGGTATCCACGCCATGCCCAATACGCATAATGGAAACGCCGGCAACCTCATCACCAGCGAGAATCGCACGCTGAATGGGAGCAGCCCCACGCCAACGAGGCAGCAAGGACGCATGAACATTCACAATACCAAGCGGCGCCATATGCAGCACGTCATCCGGCAAAATGCAACCATAGGCAGCCACGCAGAAAATGTCAGCCTGGGCAGCCTTAAGCGCCTCAACGACCTCAGGCGTCATACGATTAGCCTCAACAACCGGCAACCCCAGCTCAAGCGCTTTAGCCTTAACAGGAGACGGCTCCAGCTTCTTACCACGCCCGCGAACAGCATCAGGACGAGTAACAACAAGCGCAATCTCGTTACCAGCCTCAACAAGCGAAACCAGCGAAGGCACAGCAAAATCAGGCGTACCCATAAACACAATACGCATAAAGAACGTCTCCCCTCAACCAAAGCCGAGACGGCTACAAATAGCGGCGGAAAGCCAAGTCACCAGCCCATCCGCAATAACATTTCAACAAAAACAAATATACCCAAAACCAAAGAAAGAGCCGCATAAAAGCAGCCCTCCCAACAAAGCACCTATCAGCGAAGACGCCCCTCCCTGGCCCGACGGCACCCGGGCGAAACGAAGAGCGACAACGTAGTCCCTGGGATGGGGCCCACACATATCGTCCCGCGCGCAGTTTCGCAGCGCAGCGAGAATGTTTGAGCACGGGATGATATGTGTGGGCCCCATCCCAGGGACGGACAATTAACCTATTCGGTCTCGCCCGGTCGAGCGCCGCGGGCCAGGGCGTCCTGGTACTCCTTGACTGCCTTGAGCCTCTGCATGGGCTTCAGTCGCTCGAACATGGTATTGCCGTGCAGGTGATCGATCTCGTGCTGCAAGCACACGCAGAACAGATCACCCGTGGCCTCATAGCGAATAAGGTTGGCATCCAAGTCATACGCCTCGACGACGACATGGTCGGGACGCTCAATCTCGCAGCTAATGCCAGGGATGGAAAGGCAGCCCTCGCTAAAGGGCACCAGATGGTCACTCTGCTCAACAATGACGGGATTAATAAGCACGTACGGATCATAGTCATTCTTGTCGCTGTAGTCGCAGTCGATGGTGACGAGCTGAATAAGCTCGCCAATCTGCGGGGCAGCCAGGCCGCAGCCGCCGTTCTCGAACATCATCTTCTTCATCTTCTCGGCAAGCGCCTCGATCGCCGGGGTGATCTCCTCGATGACGGCGCACTCCTGGCGCAGACGAGGGTCGGGCGACAGTACGATTCCGTTGGCTTCCATGGCCATCCTTTCGGGTTGTTACATCAAATCATAGGCGTCGACGTCAACGCTCACGCTCACGCCACGCACGGAGCCCACCTCTTTGAGGCAGGCGTCGATATCGTCAGAGACATGGTACCCCACGGGCGACTTCACAAGCAGATGGAAGCGGTAACGGTCCTTGGCTCTCTCGATTACACACGAAGCCGGGCCAAGCACCTGCGGCACGGCACTCCCCGCCCGCAAAAAGTCGGGCGCGGCGGCATGCCAGCGGCGCTTAAGAAGCTTTGCAATGCGCCCGATGTAGTCTTGCGCGTCGTCTCGGTTCGCCGACCACACCAAGATGTTGACCAGGCGAACAAACGGCGGGTATAGCGCGTCGCGGCGCTGTTCCAGGTCGTAGTCGGTAAAGATCGAACGGTCATGCTCAGCGACGGCGCGAATGACCGGATCCTCGGGCAGGTAGGTCTGGATGATCACCTCGCCGGGGCGATCGCCGCGACCGGCACGGCCCGCCACCTGTTCCAGCAGGTCGTAGGCGCGCTCCCCTGCGCGAAAGTCGGGCAGCTTGAGGGCGAAGTCGGCATTGACCACGCCCACGAGCGTGACCTCAGGAAAGTCGAGACCCTTTGCGATCATTTGGGTGCCCAGCAACACGGCGCAATCGGCCGCATCGAACTGCTCGAGCAGCTTTTTGTGCGCATCCTTGCCGCGCGTGGAATCGGCATCCATGCGAATAATGGCGACGTCCTCGGGAAGCATCTGGTGCAGTGCGTCCTCGATCTGCTGAGTGCCCAGACCCATTTTTGCCAGATAGCGGCTACCGCATTTGGGACAGTGGCTCGTGGGCGCGGGATACGGCTGCACGCGCCAAGACGAACCGCATGTGTGACACTGCAGCGTGTGCGTGCGTTCGTGGTACGTGAGCGCGGTGGAACAGTGGTTGCAGGTGGGCACGCAGCCGCACTCGCGGCACATCAGGAACGGCGCAAAGCCACGGCGGTTATGCAGCAGTACGGCCTTCTCGCGTCGCTCGACCACACGCTCCAAGCCCTCCATCAAGGGTTTTGAGAACATGGAGCGGCTGCCGTGAGAAAACTCATGGCGCAGGTCGGCAATCCGAACCGTAGGCAGCACGGCGTGTCCCGGGCGCTCGGGCATCTCGACGCGCGTCCAGGTGCCACCGTTATACGTGCCACGGCGGCAGCGGTCGAGGGCCTCGGCAGAAGGCGTGGCGGAACCCAATACGAGCGGACAGCGGTAGCGTCGCGCTATCTCGGCCGCCACCTCGCGCGCATGGTAGCGCGGGCTAGAACCCTGCTTGTAACTGGTCTCGTGTTCCTCGTCGATGATGATGAGGCCCAGGTCGCTGAGCGGGCAAAAGAGCGCCGAGCGGGCACCCACGACCACACGCGCGGCACCGCTGGCAACCATGTCCCACTGGTCCAGGCGCTCGCCGGCCGAAAGGCGCGAATGGAACACGGCGACCGTCTCGCCAAAGCGCGAGCGGAAGCGGCCGACGGTTTGGGCCGTCAGCGAGATCTCGGGAACCAACACGCAGGCCGAACGGCCGGCCGCGAGCACGCGCTCAATCGCCGAAAGGTAAACCTCGGTTTTGCCGGAGCCGGTGACGCCGTCGACAAGGACCACGTCTCCGTGGGCGTCAAGACGGGCGCGCTCAATCTGCGCGAGCGCCTTCTGTTGGCCCTTGGTGAGCGCGACCGGCGCCTTGCCGCTTGCCGAGGACAGCGTGGTCTGCTCGCTGCAGCCACGCCACGCACGGCGCTCCTCCACCACCACGACACCGCGCTTTTCGAGCGCCTTGATGGTCGCCGACATGCTGTTATAGAGCAGGTTGAGGTCGCGCGTCGTGACCGGCCCGCACTGGAGCGCCTCGATGAGCTGACGCTGACGGACCGCGGTCTTGGGCGGCGTATAGTCGAAACCCTCGGGCGTGAGCATGACCCAGCGGTTTTGGATGGGTTTAACAGCGGGGCGCTCAACCGTCCACACGCCGTCGTCACCCTTGACCACACGCGGGCTTCCACCCGGGGGCAAGAACAGGCGCAGACACTCGGAAAGCGTCGCAACATATTCGCGGCTCATCCAACGCGCGATGCGGGCGGCCTCTGCGGTAAAGAGCGGCTTGCTGAGGATGGCTTCGACGGCTTTAATGCGCGCGGGGTCGAGCGCGCTGTTGCCCTGCAGATCGCCCAGCTCGGGCGCAATGTCGACGATGTAGCCTGCGGCAGCACGGTTGCCAAAATGGACCAGGACCGTGGAGCCGACCTGGGCTTCTTCATTGGCAAGGGACTGTGGGATGCCGTAGGCAAATGGCTCAGATAAAGCGCGCGTGGGGATGTCGAGGACCACGCTTGCGTAGGCGACGATGGGCTCAGGCGCAGGCTCGAGCTTGACCTGCTCGGCCGCGCGAGCCGGCTCCGCAGGAGTCTTCTCCGGTTCCGGCAAACCAAACAGCGAAAGTTGTTGAGCCATACACCACCTCAAACGAGCCTGGAAGGGGTGGGACAAAATAATCAGTAGTGTTTGTCCCATGGCCGATACGATGTCGAGCTCGTTACATCGCTCGAACATGGGACAAACACTACTGATTATTTTGTCCCACCAACCCACTCGCTCGGTATAGAAACAAGAGCCCCGCTCGGGTGAACGGGGCTCGGATACTTGCGTTTGCGCAGCGACTACAGCGCCATCGTGCGGGCGCGGTCGATGCGCGCCAGGCAGTCGTCGCGGCCGACGAGCGCCATGGTCTCGCCCAGCGGAGGGCTCACCATGTTGCCACAGACGGCGACGCGCACGGCCTGGAACACCACGCGCTTCTTGAGGTCCATCTGCTCAGGCAGCGGCTCAAGGGCGGCATCGATGTTGGCGGCGGTCCACTCGGTAACACCCTCGAGTGCGGCCTTGGCGGCGTCCAGAATAGCGCCCATGCCTTCCTTGACCAGACCCTTGTTGACGGACTTCTCGTCATACTCAAGCGTCTCGGCCGTAGCGAAGATGGGAGCAGCGACGGTCACGGCGTCGGCCGGCATCTTGGTGCGCGGCTTGACGATGGCGGCAA
>USAY01000012.1 GCA_900552755.1 uncultured Collinsella sp. | reverse complement strand
AATGGCGGAGGAGGAGGGATTCGAACCCTCGTGACCTTATACAGGCCAAACGGTTTTCGAGACCGCCGCATTCAACCACTCTGCCACCCCTCCGCGTGGGGTAAAAACAAAGCAGGCTCGAAGGCCTGCTTTGGAATTAACTGGCGGAGAGTCAGGGATTTGAACCCTGGAGACGCTTTTGACGCCTACACGATTTCCAATCGTGCTCCTTCGGCCACTCGGACAACTCTCCGTTAAATGCGAAAGTCAGTATACACGAGGAATCGCAAAGTGCAAACAGAAAAGTTGGCATTTTTTAAAACGCTTGGCCGCGTTTGGCGTTGCAGCGGGGTTTGAGATGCCAAAAAACGGCTTCCGACCAGCGTAGTTGATCAACTCAATTGTTCAAAAGGGGTATTTATAAGCGATTTGGCAATGAATTTAAAAATCTTTGGGTGGTGCTGTGGGCCACTGGTATGCATTTTGCGACCACAACCATGCGCCCGTTGACCTGCGACTTGGCTCAGCTTGTCCTCACGACACCGTATCTTGTCCACAGATCCGTCAAGCTTTTGGTCAGCATTTGGTTGGAATGCGCATGAAACGTCGTGCGAGTATGGGCATATGTGGAGGTCATGAGGTTGTAGCTGCATATTCTTGCAGCCTAGGAGGTTGAAAGATATTATTACCAAGTCTTTTCCTGCTTCAGGCGCACCTTCACGACCTGAAGCCACATTTGCCCAGAGGAGGTGACAATATGAAGGCTTATGAACTGCTGTTCTTTGTTGACCCGTCGCTCGACCCCGAGACTCGTCTCGCTGTTATGAAGCGTATCGATACCACGATCGCTGAGGGCGCTGGCAAGGTCGACTCCGTTGACGAGTGGGGCAAGCGCAAGCTCGCCTACGAGATCAACGACCTCACCGATGGTGACTACACCCTCATCAACTTCCACGCAGATCCTACCCAGATCGCCGAGCTTGATCGCGTCCTGCGCATCACCGACGCTGTGGTCCGCCACATGATCGTCCGTCGCGACGACCAGGAGTAAGACTGTCGTTTTGGACTGGGCTTGTGCCCCAAGAGGAAGTAGTGAGTTATGAGCATCAATCGAGTGAACATCACCGGTAACCTCACCCGCGATCCCGAGCTGCGCGCCACCGCCGGCGGAACCCAGGTTCTGTCCTTTGGCGTTGCCGTGAACGATCGTCGCCGCAACGCGCAGACTGGCGAGTGGGAGGACTATCCCAACTTTGTCGACTGCACCATGTTCGGCACCCGCGCCGAGGCCGTGAGCCGTTTCCTGGCAAAGGGAAACAAGGTCGCGATCGAGGGCAAGCTGCGCTACAGCTCTTGGGAGCGCGACGGCCAGCGCCGGAGCAAGCTTGAGGTCATCGTCGATGAGATCGAGTTTATGAGCTCCCGTGGTGGCCAGGGTGGCTACGATCAGGGCGGTTACGCCCCCGCAGCTCCCGCGCCCGCAGCACGTCCTGCCGCGCCGGTGGCTACGCCGCCCGCGGTCGACGTCTACGATGAGGACATCCCGTTCTAAGGGTTGTTCACCTATTTTTGAGTGAGAGGCGGCTTCGGTTCGCCGAAGTTGCCAAATGAAAGGTATTTTGACATGGCTAATGATTTTTCTGCACGTCAGCCGCGTCGTAAGTACTGCCAGTTCTGCAAGGAGAACACTGAGTTCATCGACTATAAGGACACTCAGCTTCTCCGTAAGTACATGACCGACCGTGGCAAGATCAAGCCCCGTCGCGTCACTGGCGCTTGCACGCAGCATCAGCATGACATCGCCAACGCCATCAAGCGCGCCCGCGAGATGGCTCTCCTGCCGTACACCGTCCCCGTGGTTTCCTCTCGTGGCAACCGCGACCGCGGCTAAGAAGGGAGACGCATCATGAAGGTTATTCTTCTCGATGAGATCAAGGGCAAGGGCGGCGAGGGTGACGTCGTAGAGGTCGCTCAGGGTTACGCTGAGAACTTCCTGTTCCCCAAGAAGCTCGCTGTTGCCGCCACCAAGGGCAACCTCAAGCAGCTTGACGAGCGTCGCAACAACATCGCCAAGCGCGAGGCCGTCCGTCTGGCTACCGCCAACGAGACCAAGGCTGCCTTCGAGGGCAAGACGGTCACCGTTGACGTCAAGGTCGGCGACGAGGGCATCCTCTTTGGCTCCGTTACCGCCGCTATGGTCGCTGACGCCATCAAGGCTCAGCTCGGTATGGACATCGACCGCAAGCGCGTCGAGCTCGGTAAGCCCATCAAGGTTGCCGGTGCCCACACCGTTGCCATCTCGCTGTACCGCGAGATCAAGGCCGAGGTTGTCGTTCTCGTCGGCGTTACCGCCGAGGAGCTCGCTGCCGAGGCTGAGGTCGAGGAGGCCGCTGAGGTCGCCGAGGCCGAGACCGCCGAGGTCGAGACTGAGGCTGCTGCCGAGTAGCATTTGCTGCAACGCAACAATCTTGTTCTAAGAAGGGCGCTCTGGGAAACCAGGGCGCCCTTTTGTTTTTTGCGCTGAGTGAGTGTCATGGTGAACGTTGCGTCGAAGTCCTATATACAGGACCGTTCATCCGTTTGGTTCGGTGATGATTGGCGGCGCGCGGCGCGTTTTGGGACCGTAGCTGATACTATGGATGCTCGCAAGCGATATGAATAAGGATGCTCATGGCATATGACGATAGGGAGACCGGGCTGACGGTCGAGGACCGCGGCTCAAAGTTGGGTCTTCCCCAAAACCAAGATGCAGAGGCCAATGTGCTGGCCGCTATGCTGCTATCGCCCGAGGTGGTCGAAGAAGCCCAGGTCGAGCTGCAGCCCGATGACTTCTACCGGCCCATTCATAAGACCATCTATACCGCGATGGTCGATATGTACAACAGCCGCATTCCCATCGACTCCATCTCGCTGATCGATTACCTGCGAAGCATCAACAAGCTCGATGCCGTGGGCGGCGAAGCGTACATTTTGGAGTTGATGGGTCAGACCCTGTCGCTCGTCAACTGGCAGCATCATGCCGCCATCGTTCGCCGCGATTCGATGCTGCGTGAGCTGATCGGCGCCACCAACGAGATCAACGCGCTGGCATATAATGCCCCCACCGACACCAAAGAGGTTGTCGAGCTGGCCGAGAGCAAGCTGCTCAAGGTTACGGCGCGCGAGGTCAAGTCGAGTTACAAGACGTTGACCGAGTTTATGGTCGAGGCCTATAACGAGGCCGAGGAAGTGTGCCAGGCCGGTGGCCAGGCTGCGGGCGTGCCCACGGGCTTCCCGTCGCTCGACCGCATGCTCATGGGCTTCCGCGAGGGTCAGCTCATCATTATCGGCGCCCGTCCTGCTGTAGGTAAGACGTCGTTCGCTCTGAACCTGGCACTTAACGCTGCCGCTGCTGGTTATACCGTCGGCTTCTTCTCGCTGGAGATGTCGGGCAAGGAAATTGCCCAGCGTCTGATTTGCGCCTACGCCATGATCTCGATCAGTGACTTCCGCATGGGCCGTATTAGCCCCGAACAGTGGGCCAATATCAACGAGGCCACGCAGACCTTGTCCAAGCTCGATATTCTGATTGACGATACGCCCGGCACCACAGTGACCGAGATTCGCGCCAAGAGCCGCCGTATGCTCCATAACAAGGAGAAGGCAATCATCATCCTGGACTACCTGCAGCTGGTGAGTCCTCCGCCGGGACGCCGCTCCGAGAGCCGTACCGTCGAGGTTTCGGAGATGTCGCGTGGTCTGAAGATCATGGCCAAGGAGCTCAAGATCCCGCTCATCGCGCTGTCGCAGCTCTCGCGTCAGGTCGAATCCCGTACCGGCAAGCGCCCGCAGCTTTCCGACCTTCGTGAATCGGGCTCCATCGAGCAGGACGCCGATATCGTCATGTTCTTGGACCGCTCCGCCGACGAGGCCGAAGCCTCGCGCGACGATCGACCCGACGAGGGCGTTACGCGTATCGTCGTGGCCAAGAACCGTTCGGGCCCGATCGGCGACGTCGACCTGATGTTCCTGCCGGCATCCACCAAGTTCTATGAGCTTGATGGGGCACATGCCGAGGAGTAGGACAGGCGCCCGTTGCACGGGTATACTGGGAATGTTTTGTGCTTCTGCGTGCCGGCATGGCGCGTAGACAGTCCATGAATGTGAGGAGTAAACATGCCGTCAACCGTTTTGGTCGGTGCCCAGTGGGGCGATGAGGGCAAGGGTAAGATCTGCGACCTGGTCGCCGGCGACTTTGATGCCGTCGTGCGCTATTCGGGCGGCAACAACGCCGGCCACACCATCGTCGTCAACGGCAAAAAGTACGGCCTGCACCAGGTGCCCTCCGGCATCATGTATTCCGACCACGTGTCGGTGATCGGTAACGGCTGCGTCGTCAACCCCAAGGTTGTCCTTGGGGAGATCGACATGTTCGAGGCCGACGGCATCACCACCAAGAACCTCAAGATTAGCGGCAACGCGCATGTCATCATGCCGTACCACATCGATCTGGATGGCGCCTTTGAGCAGAAGCTCGGCAAGAAGAACATCGGTACCACCAAGCGCGGCATTGGTCCGTGCTATCAGGACAAGATGGCCCGCATTGGCCTGCGCATGCAGGACATGCTGGACGAGACGCTGTTCCGCGACAAGTTGGAGACCGCTCTCGCCCGCGTGAACCCCGAGCTCGAGCTCATCTACAACCTGCCCACCTACACCGTGGATCAGATTTGCGACGAGTACCTGCCGATGGCCGAGCGCCTGCGTCCCTACATCACCGAGACGAGCCTGCTGCTCAACAACATGATCGATGAGGGCAAGAACCTGCTGTTTGAAGGCGCCCAGGCGACGCTGCTCGACATCGACCACGGAACCTATCCGTACGTGACGTCTTCCAACTGCACCGCCGGCGGCGCCATCACCGGCTCTGGCGTGGGCATGAAGAACGTCGACCGCGTGCTGGGCGTCATGAAGGCCTATATCACCCGCGTCGGTTCGGGCCCCATGCCCACCGAGCTTTCCTATGAGTCCGAGGCTGGCCACACGCTGACCGAGGAGGGCTATGAGTACGGCGTGACCACCGGTCGCCGTCGTCGTTGCGGCTGGTTTGACGGCCCTATCGCCAACTATGCCTCGCGCGTCAACGGCCTCACCGACATCGCCGTGACCAAGCTCGACGTGCTTTCGGCCTTCGACACCATCAAGGTGTGCGTGGCCTACGACGTCGATGGCGAGCGCTACACGAGCGTGCCCGAGCATCAGGTGCGCTTTGAGCATGCCAAGCCCATCTACGAGGAGCTCCCCGGCTGGAAGTGCGACATCACCGGTTGCCGCAGCTTTGATGAGCTGCCGCAAGAGGCTCAGGACTACGTGGCGTTTATCGAGGATCTGGCACACACCCGCGTGACGTTCATTGGCGTTGGCGCCGGTCGCGAGCAGATCATCAACCGATTCTGGAAGTAATCGGTTTATACGGTTATTGCGATATACCCCTTTGCAGCCCAGACGGGCGGCCGAGGGGTATATTTGCTTGCAAAGGGCTCGCGCGGAGCGGGCCATTCATCCATAGAGGAGGCACCCTTGAAGGCGGACACTCAAACCATCGACATCCTGTTGTTGGGCAGCGGCGGCCGCGAGCATGCTCTGGCAGCCAAGCTCGCAGCATCACCGCGCGCCGGCAAGCTCTACATCGCGCCGGGTAACGGCGGCACCGCGAGCTGCGGCGAGAACGTGGTTCTCGACGACTGCGATCCTGCGGCCGTGGCGGCGTTTGCTCAGAGCCACGGATGCGGACTCGTGGTAATTGGCCCCGAGGCTCCGCTCGTGGCGGGCGTGGCCGACGCCGTGCGCGCGGCGGGTATTCCCTGCTTTGGCCCGGGTGCCGAGGGCGCCCAGATGGAGGGCTCTAAGCTGTTCTCCAAGCAGCTCATGGAGCGTGCGGGCATTCCGACGGCAGCCTATGGTTCGTTTACCGACGAGGCTTCGGCTCTCGCCTACGTGCGCGAGCAGGGCGCCCCGCTGGTCGTCAAGGCCGACGGCCTTGCCGCGGGCAAGGGCGTTATCGTGGCGACCGAACTTGAGCAGGCCGAGGAAGCCGTACGCGAGTGCTTTGGCGGCACCTTTGGCGATGCCGGCAACACCGTGGTTATCGAGGAGATGCTGACCGGCCCCGAGTGCTCGCTGCTGGCCTTTACCGACGGCAAGACCGTGCGCCCCATGGCCACCTCGCAGGACCACAAGCGCGCGCTCGAGGGCGACAAGGGTCCCAACACCGGTGGCATGGGCGTCTACAGCCCGGTGCCCATCGTGACTGACGAGGAGCACGCCACCATGGTGAAGGTCATGGAGCAGACCGTGGCCGAGCTCGCTGCCGAGGGCATCGACTACCGCGGCTGCCTGTATGGCGGCTTTATGCTCACTCCCGCCGGCCCCAAGGTGCTGGAGTTCAACGCCCGCTTTGGTGATCCCGAGACGCAGGTCGTGCTGCCGCGCCTTAAGAACGACCTGGTCGAGGTCATGCTGGCTTGTGCCAACTGCGAGCTCGATCAGATTGAGCTCGACTGGCGTGACGAGTGGGCCGTGGCCGTTGTCCTGACGAGCGCGGGCTACCCCGGCAGCTACGAGAAGGGCAAGGTCATCACCGGTATCGCCGATGCCGAGGCCATGGAGAACGTGACCGTATACCACGCGGGCACTGCCGTGGTGGACGGTCAGCTCGTGACCAATGGTGGCCGCGTGCTTGCCGTGACCGCTCTGGGCGACACGTTCGAGAACGCTCGCAACCTTGCCTACGAGGCCTGCGAGAAGATTGATTTTGAGGGCAAGACCCTGCGTCACGACATCGGCCTGCGCGCGCTGCGCGGTCGCGACGCCTGGGATGCCTAAAATCCGAGAGGAATGAGACGGATGGACGAGAAGAACGAAGAGCTCGTGGACGCGCAGATCGTCGAAGAGGACAGCCGCATGTATGGGCACGCCGAGGGCGAGCCTGGTGGTGAGGTCGCTGACGAGCCGGCGCTGGTGTTGGGCGATGACGACCCGCACGATGCCGAGCTGCACGAGAAGATTCTTTCGGAGGAGTGCGCCTGGAAGGGCAAGATTCTCGACGTCCACCGGCTTGAGGTTGAGCTGCCCAACGGTCACCGCAGCGCCCGCGATATCGTTCGCCATCCGGGTGCGGCGGCCGTTGTGGCACTGACCGAGAGCGGCAAGATCGTACTGGTGCGTCAGTACCGCACCGCCATCGACCGCGTGACGGTCGAGATTCCTGCCGGCAAGCTCGACCCGGGCGAGGACCCGCTCGATTGCGCCAAGCGCGAACTGCATGAGGAGACGGGCTTTAGGGCTGGTCGTATTCGCTTTTTGACGTCGATTGTCACGTCCTGCGGTTTTTGCGATGAGATCATCCATATCTACTTGGCTACCAAGCTCGAGTTTGATGCGCCCAACCCCGATGATGACGAGTTTGTCAACGTGGACCTGGTGCCGCTGCACGAGCTGATCGACGCCGTACTCGACGGCAAGATCGAAGACGCCAAGACCGTCGTAGGCGCCTTGGCCTGTGACAGCATCGCACACAGGCTGGGCGGAACTGAGCTTTAAAAGCGAGGGCGACCCTGGGGCAAACGCTACTGATTATTTGCCCCAGGGTCTTACGTTATTGTTTTATCTCCGAGGACTGCATGTTTAAGAGGTTTCTTTCGTATTACAAGCCCCAGATGGGGCTTTTTGTTGCTGATACTGTTTGTGCTCTGGTGCTTGCCGCCATTGACCTGGCGTTCCCCATTATTCTGCGCAATTTGACCGGTGGGCTGTTTACTCAGGGTCAGGCTGCCATTATGCAGGCGCTCGGCATGATCGCGGTGGGCTTGGTGTTGATGTATGCCGTCCGCTGCGCCTGCCGCTACTTTGTGAGCTATTGGGGTCACGTGATGGGCGCGCGCATGGAGTCCAAGATGCGCGAGGACCTGTTCGACCAGTATGAGCGCTTTAGCTTTGCGTACTTCGACCGCAACAGCTCGGGCGACATGATGAGCCGCGTGGTCAACGACCTGTTCGATATCTGCGAGGCGGCGCACCACGTGCCCGAGTGGATCATCATCTGCGGCATCGAGATTATCGGCTCGTTTGTGATTCTCTTTACCATCGCCCCGGTGCTGGCGCTCGCCATGGCCGTGGTGACGGCGGCGTTTGCGGTCATCATGTTTTGGCAGAACATGCGCATGCGCGAGGTCTTTAGCGACAACCGCAAAAAAATCAGCGGCATCAATGCGCAGCTGCAGGATTCGCTGGCGGGCATGCGCGTGGTCAAGAGCTTTGCCAATGAGGAGACCGAACGCTTCAAGTTCCGCGCCTCCAACAATCGCTATCTTTCGTCCAAGGAGAACATGTATCACGCCATGGGCGTCTATACCGCGACGTACGGCCTGCTCTCGGGTGTGCTCTATGTGATCGTGGTGCTGCTGGGCGGCTGGCTGGTCGCCCAGGGACAGCTGCAGGCGGTCGATATGGCGACCTTCGCGCTCTACATTTCGCTGTTCTGCACGCCGCTCGAGACACTCGTCAATTCGGCCGAAACGTATCAGAAGGCTATCGCCGGCTTTAAGCGTATGGACGAGGTGCTCTCGACCGCGCCGGATATCCAGGACAAGCCGGGCGCCACGGATCTGCAGGTGACTGCCGGCGCCGTGGAGTATCACGACGTGTGCTTTAACTACGAGGATGTTGAGCTGGGCGAGGGCGATGCCGACGAGCGTCCCGTTATCGACCATATGGACCTGTCCATCAAGCCCGGGCAGACCATCGCTTTGGTTGGCCCTTCGGGCGGTGGCAAGTCCACGACCTGTTCGCTGCTGCCGCGCTTTTATGACGTGGCTGCCGGATCCATTAGCATCGACGGCCAAGACGTGCGCGATGTGACGCAGCAGAGCCTGCGCCGTGCCATCGGCCTGGTGCAGCAGGATGTCTATCTGTTTGACGGTACGATTGGCGAGAACATCGCCTACGGCAAGCCGGGCGCTACAGCGGAAGAGATCGCCGAGGCCGCCCGTCGCGCCAACATCGATGCCTTTATCGAGTCGCTTCCACAGGGCTACGACACCGTGGTGGGCGAGCGTGGCAGCCGTCTTTCGGGCGGACAGAAGCAGCGTGTTGCCATCGCGCGCGTGTTTCTCAAGAACCCCAAGATCCTGATCTTGGACGAGGCGACGAGTGCCCTGGATAATGAGAGCGAGGAGGCGGTGCAGGAGTCACTTGAGGAGCTGGCACGCGGCCGCACCACGATCATCATCGCCCACCGTCTTTCGACCATTAAGTATGCTGACGAGATCGCGACCGTTGAGCATGGTCGCGTTGTGGAACGTGGCACGCATGAACAGCTTCTCGCCCGTGGCGGCACCTATGCCCGTTACTATCGAATGCAGTTCGAAGGTGCGCGTGCGCACGAGCTCGACTGATTGATATGACAGGAAGTTTATGGCTGACAAGAACCCTTTGACTCCGGAAGAAGTGACGGAGTTATTCTCCGAAATCGATGCATCCGGTGTCTTGGATCCCACGCTTGCCAAAAAGCGAACCGAGCGCATGCGTGAGAAGGAGGCTGCGGCCAAGCGCGGTGACAAAGCTGCGCTAGCGCAGCTGCGCAGCGAGGACCGCGCGAGCCAGACAAAACATATCGACCCGCTGTCCGAGGACGATCCTTCGGGTTCGCAGGTGAGTCATACCATTACGAAGACCGCGATGGCCGTGGTCATTGGTATTTTGGTGCTGATCGTGGGCATGCAGGTTGGCTACGGCGTGATGCGTCGTCTGAACACCGCCAACCTGTCCGAGAGCGTTTCGGTCGATACCGTTTCGACGGCGCTGAAGGGCGGCCTTGAGTGGGGCAACGGCTTTACGCAGTTCCCGCTCGACTTTACCGTCGATGAAGCCGATGAGCGTACGGGCACGGTCGAGGTGACGGTGTTGGACACATCGTCTGCCAACGAGCTCGAGCTGCTGTCCAACGGGCAGATTCAGGCCGCGGCGCTTGCGACCAACGCGCTGCTCAACGATAAAATCGACCGCGTGGTGTATAACGTTCACGCCTATATCGACGAGGATAGCAACATTCAGCACGATTCCTTCTTTGGCATGTTCCCCGCCCAGGGCCACCAGAGCGCCATCCTGACGTTCGTGTGGACCAAGAGCTCATCCAACGCCACGAATATCGACTGGAAGATGCGCATCGTGAGTATGGATGACACCATCGCCGAGCGCATTCAGAAGCAGGTGAACTCGGTGTCGTCGTTGATTGAGGACCCGGTGGTGAGCCAGACCAAGATTGACGAGGAAAAAGCCGAGCGCGATCTGGAGCATCGTTTGCATGGCCGCGAGATTTTCCGTGGCGGCAAGCCCGATCGCACACCGTCCGAACTGCTGGAACAGGACAAGAAAAAGTAAGAGGCCATCATCCCGCGTGAGCCACAAGCCCCGCGGGATGATTTTTCTGGGACGGGGATTAAAAAACATTATGCATAGAAAGTCATAATTATCATTTCGTAAACATTTCGATGAAATTAACGCCATGAGGCATGCTTGCGGTTACAATACCGCGAGGCCTAACTACACACCTTTAAGCCGGTCCTGTGAGACCGGGAAGGAGAATTATGGCGAACAACCATACCGCGGGCGCTGCCGCCCGCACCTTCGCGCCCAGCGAGCTTTGCCAGCGTATGCTGGCCAAAACCAGCAAGGGCACCTGCGGTCCCTGCATCCTGTATCTTGAGGATGGGACCATTTTTTATGGACGTGCATGCGGCGCCGAGGGCACCGCGACCGGCGAAGTTTGCTTCAACACCTCGCTCGAGGGCTACTTTGAGGTCATGACCGACCCGAGTTATGCCGGCCAAATCGTAACCATGACCTATCCGCAGATCGGCAACTACGGTATCGACGAGACCGACGTCCAGTCGGCCTTCCCCGGCGACGCCGTGCGCCCTGCGAGCGCTCCGGCCATGTGCGGCATGATCGTTCGCGACATGTGCGCCACGCCTTCTAACTGGCGCTCGGCCGTCAGCGTGCCGGAGTACCTGCGCGCTCACGGCATCGTCGCTATCGAGGGTGTCGACACCCGCGCTCTGGTGCGCCATCTGCGCGACAATGGTTCCAAGATGGGCATTATCTCGACCGAGATCTTCGACGTCGACGAGCTTGCCGAGCGTCTGGCCGCAGCGCCTACGCTGGTAGGCGAGAACCTGGTCAAGACCGTAAGTTGCCCCGCACCTCATGAGTTTGTGGCCGCCGACCTGCCTGCCACGCATGACTTTGCGCTTTCGGCTGCCGCTCCTGCCCGTCACAAAGTGGTCGCCTACGACTGCGGTGTGAAGCGCGGCATTCTGGAAGGGCTGGTCCGCGCCGGCTGCGACCTTACCGTCGTGCCGTGGAATACGCCCGCGAGCGAGGTGCTCGACATGAATCCCGACGGCGTCTTTTTGTCCAATGGCCCCGGCGACCCCGACGCCGTGGTGGAGACCTACGAGCAGGTGCAGCAGCTGATCGGCAAGGTGCCGGTCTTTGGTATTTGTCTTGGTCACCAGATGATCAGCCTGGCCTGCGGCGCCCAGATGGAAAAGCTTAAGTTCGGTCACCGCGGTGGCAACCAGCCGGTTATGAACCTGGTAAGCCGCCGTGTGGAGATCACCGCACAAAACCATGGCTTTGGCCTGCTGTTCCCCAGCTTGGGCAAGCTTGTCCCCGAGCTTTCCGGCGGCGAGACCGAGCATGCGGCCGATGGAGATCTGCGCGTCTGGGTGCGCCGCGGAATCGCGCCGGTCGTGATGAACGAGCGCTTTGGTCGCATTCGCCTGACACATGTGAACCTCAACGACGGCACCGCCGAGGGCATCCAGCTGCTCGACGCACCGTGCTTCTCGGTCCAGTACCACCCCGAGGCCTCGCCTGGCCCCACCGATGCCCACTATCTCTTTACCGCCTTTACGCGACTCATGGACGGCGAGGAGAACTACCTGGACATCGATACCGCGAAGGACCGCCTTGCCGGCTGGAACTTTGCTGAGTCCGAGACCGCTGAGACCGAGGAGAACTAATATGCCTAAACGTACTGACATCAAGCGTATCCTCGTCATTGGTTCGGGCCCCATCGTCATCGGCCAGGCCTGCGAGTTCGACTACTCCGGCGCCCAGGCCTGCAAGGTGCTCAAGGAGGATGGCTTTGAGGTCATCCTGGTCAACTCCAACCCGGCGACCATCATGACCGACCCGGGTCTTGCCGACCGCACCTATGTCGAGCCCATCACCGCCGAGTTTATCGAGCGCGTAATTAAGAAAGAGCGTCCGGACGCGCTGCTGCCCACGCTAGGCGGCCAGACCGGTCTGAACGCCGCCGTCGAGCTGGCAAAGGACGGCACGCTCGATAAGTACGGCGTCGAGATGATCGGCTGCGACCTGGTCGCCATCGAGCGCGGCGAGGACCGCAAGCTCTTTAACGAGGCCATGGCCGAGATTGGCCTGGAGGTCGCGCGCTCGGGCTATGCCTACAGCGTGGCCGACGCCGAGGCCATCGCCGAGCGCGTGGGCTATCCCTGCGTGTTGCGTCCGAGCTTTACCCTCGGCGGTGCCGGCGGCGGCATCGCACATACCCACGAGGAGCTCGTCTCCATCGTGAGCCAGGGCCTGGAGCTCTCGCCCGCCCACGAGGTGCTGGTCGAGGAGTCCATCGAGGGCTGGAAAGAGTATGAGATGGAGGTCATGCGCGACCACGCCGGTAACGGCATCATCGTGTGCTCCATCGAGAATCTCGACCCCATGGGCGTGCATACCGGCGACTCCATCACCGTGGCGCCGGCGCAGACGCTCTCCGATCTTGAGTATCAGCGCATGCGCGTGGCCTCGCTCGCCATTCTGGAGAAGATTGGCGTCGAGACCGGTGGCTCCAACGTGCAATTTGCCGTGAACCCCAACACCGGTCGTTTAATCGTCATCGAGATGAACCCGCGCGTGAGCCGTTCGTCCGCGCTGGCCTCCAAGGCCACGGGTTTCCCCATCGCTAAGGCCGCCGCGCGCCTGGCTGTGGGCTATACGCTCGACGAGATTGTCAACGACATCACCAAGGCCACGCCCGCCTGCTTTGAGCCCACGATTGACTACTGCGTCGTTAAGGTGCCGCGCTTTGCCTTCGAGAAGTTCAAGGGTACCGACCCCACGCTCACCACGCGCATGAAGGCCGTGGGCGAGATCATGGCGATCGGCCGCACCTTTGAGGAGGCCTTCGGCAAGGCCATGCGTTCGCTGGAGGACGGTCACCAGGGTATCTGCGCCGGTGGCAAGGAGGGCGCCGACAAACTGAGCGACGATGAGCTCACTCAGGCCGTGGCAACCCCGACTGAGCACCGCATTTTCTTTGTGGTCGAAGCCCTGCGCCGCGGCTGGGATGTCGCGCGTATCCATGCCATCTGCGGCATCGACCCGTGGTACCTCAACCGCATCAACGATATGGTGCAGGTCCAGGAGAGCATCCGCGGCCTGCGTGTGGAGGACATTGACGCCGATGCGATGCGTCTGCTCAAGCAGTATGGCACGAGCGACGCCGAGATTGCCGCGCTGACCGGCTCGGACGAGCGCTTTGTGCGTGCCTATCGCAAGGGTCTGGGCGTGGTTCCCAGCATGAAGACGGTCGATACCTGCGCTGCGGAGTTCTCGAGTGCCACGGAGTACCACTACAAGACGTACGAGAACATCTACCGCACGAGCCCGGATGCCAAGAAGTGCGCGGCTCCCGACGAGACCACGCCGGCGGACAAACCCAAGGTGATGATCCTGGGCGCCGGCCCCAACCGTATCGGCCAGGGTATCGAGTTCGATTACTGCTGCGTGCACGCGAGCTACGCGCTGGCGGCCCGCGGCTTCGAGACCATCATGGTCAACTGCAACCCCGAGACCGTCTCGACTGACTACGACACCTCGGACCGCTTGTACTTTGAGCCGCTCACCTACGAGGACGTCATGGACGTCATTGACGTTGAGCGTCCTGACGGCGTCGTGGTGACGCTCGGCGGCCAGACTCCGCTTAAGCTGGCGCGCACGCTCGAGGAGAGTGGCGTCAACATCATGGGCACCAAGCCCGATGCCATCGACTTTGCCGAGGACCGCGAGCGCTTCGCCGCTCTGCTCGACAAGCTGGGCATTATGTATCCGCCGGCGGGCCAGGCCACCTCGTTTGAGGAGGCCGAGGCCGTGGCCGCGCACATCGGCTACCCGCTGCTGGTGCGTCCGAGCTACGTGCTGGGCGGCCGCGGCATGATGATCGCCTACGATGCCGAGCATCTGCGCGATTACATGGCAGAGGCTGCGCGCATTAGCCCCGACTACCCGGTGTACCTGGACCGCTTCCTGGAGGGTGCGATCGAGTCCGATGTCGACGCCCTGTGCGACGGCGAAGAGGTCTACATCGGCGGTATTCTGGAGCATATCGAGGAGGCCGGTATTCACTCCGGCGACTCCGCGACGTGCATCCCGCCGTTCAGCTTTAGCGAGAGCCTGCAGGCAAAGCTTCGCGAGACCACGCGCCGCATCGCGCTGGCGCTGGGCGTACGCGGCCTGGTCAACGTGCAGTACGCCATCAAGGGCGAGACCGTCTACGTGATCGAGGCAAACCCGCGCGCCAGCCGTACCGTGCCGTTTATCTCCAAGGCCACCGGCGTGCCGCTGGCCAAGTGCGCGGCGCGTATCATGGCAGGCGATTCCATCGCGAGCCTGGGCCTGCCGAGCGACGAGCGTCAGCTGGACTGGTTCTGCATGAAGGAAGCCGTTATGCCCTGGGGTCGTTTCCCCGGTGCCGACGTTATCCTGGGGCCCGAGATGAAGTCGACGGGCGAGGTCATGGGTATCGCCAAGAGCTATCCCGAGGCATATGCCAAGACGCAGCTGGCGATCGACTACAAACTGCCCGACCCGAGCGCCGGCAAGGTGTTCATCAGCGTGTGCGACCGCGACAAGCGTCATATCCTTTCGGTCGCCCGTATCCTGCGCTACCTGGGCTTTGATATCTGCTCCACCGAGGGTACGGCGCGCGTGCTGCGCGGCGGCAACGTGACGTGCGAAGTCGTGGAGAAGATCAGCGGCCCGCACGACGGCGAGCGTCCCAACATCGGCGACCTCATCGCCGATGGCAAGATTGCGGTCATCATCAACACGCCGTACGGCCCGGGCTCGCGTGGCGACGGCTACCTGCTACGTACCGAGGCCGTGCGCCGCGGCGTGACCTGCGTGACGGCGATGTCCGCGGCCAACACGTACGTGAGTGCCATCGAGGCCGTGCGCGAGGACCAGCAGGGCCACGGCAGCGCTAACGACATGGGCATGGACGTCATCGCCCTGCAGGACCTGCCGCAGTACACGGTGTAGGGTGACCTGTCCGGCCGGGGCGGGGGCCGAGTTTCCCCCTTCGCTCCGGCTGCAAGCAGAGTCGCTCAGTGGGAAACTCGGCTCCCCCGCCCCGGCCTGCGGTGACTTGGTTGTGCCGTGTGCTGCAGAAGGGGCTTTGTGCGTCCGGTGGCAATCAGGGTTCCGGCAACGGTGGGCAGACATCCGGCGGTTCGAACGATGGCGCCCAGGCGGGAAAGCCCGCTGGTGACAAGGCTCAGGGTGGCAAGTCCGCTAACTCACTTGCGAGCACCGGTGATCAAACGGTGGCGACCGTCGCCGCGATCGGCGGCCTGGGTGCCGCGATCGCCGCAATCGGAGTCTTCCTTGCTCGTTTCCGCCGCAAGGAAGACTAGCGCGAGCGATTGACAATCGCACACGTTTCCCAAGAGGGCCGCGGTAACCGTCGCGGCCCTCACTTTACCGGAGCGGTCTGAGGACTCGCGTCTTTCGCTTCGGACTGCTGCGCAGGGTCAATCAGGCGGAGATCTCACCCGTGTCGGGTTTGCGATAGCTTGGCGAATATAATTACGCGAAATCTAGGATTTCTCAAAAACGCGAAGTAGATGATATATTGTACTTCGCGTTTTTCAGTTAATCTTAATTTTGCGAAGTGGATTGCCATGAGACTTATTAATCGACCGTTCTATATGGATAAGCTCTCCAAGGTGGCGGGTTCGCCAGACATCAAGGTGATTACCGGAATCAGGCGATGCGGAAAATCGAAATTGCTTGAGGCGTTTGCCAGCCAACTTCGTTCAAACGACCCCTCGGCCAACGTCATACACGTCAACTTCAATCTACTTGAGTTCGAGCCGTTGGCGGAATACCATGCGCTGCATACATATGTGGAAAAGCATTATATCGAGGGTTGCCGGAATATCGTCATGATCGACGAGGTCCAGATGTGTGAAGGGTTCGAGCGGGCTATCAACAGTCTTCATGCGTCAGAGAAATATGACATTTACATCACGGGGTCGAATGCCTTTCTTCTCTCAAGCGACCTCTCGACGTTGTTCACGGGAAGAACGGTGGAGATCGAGGTCTTTCCGTTTTCACTTGCGGAGTTCTCGGCGTATCAAGAGATCACTTCTCCAGCCGAGGCCCTTGCTCGCTATGTCCGCGAGGGAGGAATGCCGGGTTCCTATATCTACCAGGACGAAAGGATGCGTTTCTCATACATCTCGGATGTGCTTGAAACTCTTATCCTGCGCGACATCAGACAAAAATATCGTATACGTAATGCGGAGCAGCTTAAACGTTCCTGCGAGTTCCTGATGGATAACGTCGGAAACATCTCTTCTCTCAAGGGGATGGCGGCTGAGCTGTCACGAGCGAACCTTAAGATAAGCGACAAGACGCTGGCTGTGTATATCGACTACCTGTGTGATGCGTTTGCGTTCTACCGGTTTCGTCGCTTTGACGTCTCAGGAAAGAAATACCTGTCGACGGGAGATAAATACTACCTGGCCGACCACTCGTTTCGCTACGCCGCGCTTGGTACGAAAAAGCTCGATTTTGGCCATGTTTACGAGAATATGGTGGCAATCGAGCTTATGCGCCGCGGATGGGAAGTCTACGTGGGCGTTCTCTACCAAAAGGAAGTAGACTTTGTCGCCATCAGGCGTGACCGCCGTGTCTATATCCAGGTGAGTGACGACATTTCCCAAGAAGCGACGCTTGAGCGTGAGCTTGATCCGCTGCGACGGATTCGAGACGCCTATCCCAAGTGCGTCATCGCCCGAACAGGGCACGAAACGACTGATTGGGATGGCATCAAGGTCGTCGACCTGGCACGATGGCTTATGGGTGAATCAGGCGAGCTGGCCGTCTAGCACGCGATGACGCGGGCTGGAACGAACGAGCGAGGATTCCGTCCCGCGAGGAGGCCAATACGGCCCTCTTCGAGGGACGGAATCCTCGCTCGATCTCTTGGCGGGACATTTTGCTCGGTCGATGATCAACGGTTGGTGGAAAGCGATGCCTCGTCCGTGCCACTATTCCGTGATTGCTGGTATTTTCTGCATGCTAAAATGAATGCATAAAAGACTTTATATTTGGAGGTCTCGATGCCTGCTTTAAAGATGCTCGACAATCTTGTTCCCATCAGCGATTTCAGTCACGGTAAGGGTCCCGCTGCGTTTTCGAGAGTGAGCAACGACAACCCGGTTGTAGTTTTGAAACACAACAAGCCGGCGTTCGTTATCGTGACGCCCGATGAATACCGAGAGGCTAAGCAGGCGGAGGAGGACCTCGCCTTGTTGACGTTGGCCCTTAAGAGGACGGCTGCGACAAGCGATGATGAACTCGTTTCCCTATCTGATGTTATGGCAGAGTTGGGTGTGGGCCAGGACGAACTCGATCAGATGGATGAGGTCGAGTTTGAATGAGCGGGTACGAAGTCGCTTTCTACCCGGATACTCTCAAGGATCTCAAGCGTCTCGATGGTTCCCAGCGAAAACACGTGTTTAAGGCCATAGAAAGAATCAGAACGAACCCATTGCCGCAGAACGAAGGCGGATTCGGCAAGCCTCTTGGAAACAAGGCAGGCACGGATTTGACGGGCTTCATGAAAATCAAGCTCAGGGGAAGTGGCATTCGGATTGTGTACCGCCTCATTAAAATCAAAGGAAAAATGGCCATCGTAGTGGTAGGCGCTCGTGAAGACATGGAAGCGTACCGAACCGCCCAAAGGCGTGCGATTGATTTCGAGAAGTGGGCGGAAGAGGCTCTCTAACTTCATGGGCGAAAACAGGAATGCAGCGATGTGCTTCAGGTGTGCGAGTTTTGAAAGGCTCTGGTGATTCGGAGGTCCGCCAGAGCCTTTTTCTATCTGTGGACATTCCTCTTGGACAGTTAGTTCAGATACGTATTTTTCAGAGGACGTGTGGAGGCCAATTTGGGCACAATTGAGCTATTTTTGATAGTCTGGACCGACAAGGCCGCGCGGGCAATAGCGAGAAAGACCTATTATTAGATCTAAAGCGACTTAAAACCAGTTTGTTAGCGCCAATTAGCACCGCCAAAATATACGTATCTGAACTAACTGTCCACCACCCTCCAACAACCTCCTATTTCAAATCAAATCAGCCACCGTGCGTCATGGATATTCCCGGTGGGTCGCGGGGTGGCGGCTACGACTTTCCCTCAGGATAATTCGCGAAGCCCGTTTTCCGAGGAAAGGTATTGGTTATGTAATACCAGTTAAACAGTAAAACTATGCTTAAGTGGTATCTGGCTGGAGAACCAATTGGTATGGTTGATTAGACCCACTTCGCCATCTACGTTCATTTTTATACCGCTGGGAGAATTCCAAACTTAATTTGCGCAGCTGCTCACGTATGCTGGTTCAACCTTATAGGTGGCTATCTGGTTAC
Organism: uncultured Collinsella sp.; assembly: GCA_900552755.1. GTDB lineage: Bacteria > Actinomycetota > Coriobacteriia > Coriobacteriales > Coriobacteriaceae > Collinsella. Next base: position 6,944 of record USAY01000012.1, on the reverse strand, counting down.
TACCAGTTGACCCCTTGGTAACGGGTGGGCCAATTGTACGGAATGTACCGAACACCCCCCCCGTTTGATGCGTTCGCCCATGCTGCGGGGCGCGCGTCCGCGACACTTCCGCATGTCGGAGGGAAGGAGTCCAGGTGCGTAGGAATTCCATTTTTACGAAACGATGGGTGAAGGGAAGCGCAGTCCTCGTTGCCACGGCAGCGACGCTCGTGTTCGCCAGTCCCCAGCAGGCGGTTGCCACGCCACTCAAGGGCGTCGAATCGGCGACCGTGTCTCAGTCTGCCTCGAACGTCGTTGACATCGATTTCGCCGGCGGCATCAAGGGCCGCATTACGTTCCTCGAGGACGGTATTTTCCGTTACAACGTTGATCCCAAGGGTGAGTTTTCCGAGTACGCAACGCCGCGCAGTAAGTCCCACACGGCTAAGATCCAGGCCCAGCCCGATGCCTCGGACACCTACAGCAAGCCGAGTGCGACGGTTGCCGACAAGGGCAACACTATCGAGATCAGCGGTGGAAAGGCGACCGTGATCCTGGACAAGGCGACTGGCAAGATGAGCATCAAGTCGGGCGACCGTGTCGTGGTCTCCGAGTCCGCGTCCCTCGACCTTGATAAGAAGGGCACCGTACAGACGCTCGCCAAGGAGAAGTCCGAGAACTTCTTTGGCGGCGGTACTCAGAACGGCCGCTTCCTGCACACCAACCAGACTATCGCCATCTCCAACACCAACAACTGGACCGATGGCGGCGTTGCTTCGCCCAACCCGTTCTACTGGACGAGTGACGGTTACGGCGTGCTCCGAAACACGTTTGCAGAGGGTTCCTACGACTTCGGTTCCACGGACGCATCAACAGTCACGACTTCGCACAGCGAGAATGAGTTCGACGCCTACTACTTCGTGGCGACCAATGAGGGCGCCTCGAACGTGGCGACCGAGATGCTGCAGGACTACTACAAGGTGACCGGTAATCCGGTACTGCTGCCCGAGTACGGTTTCTACCTGGGTCATCTGAATGCCTATAACCGTGATGGCTGGTCAACGACCTCGGGTCAGAAGAAGTGGGAGACCAAGGGCAGCAAGTCCTCGAGCAAGGAGGGCGACGTTAAGTACGAGTCTGGCATGGCGACGGGCTACAAGCTCGACGGCACGCTTGCGGCCGAGACGCTCAACGGTGAGGGCCCCACGGTCGATACCGAGAACATGAAGGCGACCGATTTCGACCGCCAATTCTCCGCCCAGCGGGTTATCGATGACTACGAGGACAACGACATGCCGCTCGGCTGGTTCCTGCCGAACGACGGATACGGTGCCGGCTATGGCCAGAACGGTTATTACAAGACCGGCGGCGTCAACTCCGACGGAACGAGTTCAGCCGAGCGCCTCAACGCCGTGCGTGCCAACGTCGACAACCTTAAGAAGTTTACCGAGTATGCTAACTCCAAGGGTGTGAGCACGGGTCTGTGGACCCAGTCTAACCTGGAGCCTGACAGCAACTCCGAGACCCCGTGGCATTTGCTTCGCGATTTCGACGCCGAGGTCAAGACGGGCGGCATTACCACCCTCAAGACCGACGTCGCTTGGGTGGGCTCTGGCTACTCCTTTGGCCTCAACGGCATCAAGACGGCCTACGATACGGTGACGACCGGCGCCAACAAGCGCCCCAACATCATCACGCTTGACGGTTGGGCCGGCACGCAGCGCTATGGCGGCATCTGGACCGGCGATCAGTACGGCGGCAACTGGGAGTACATCCGCTTCCACATCCCCACGTATATCGGTCAGAGCCTCTCGGGCAACCCCAACATCGGCTCCGATATGGACGGCATCTTTGGTGGCAGCCCCATCATCTCCGCGCGCGACTACCAGTGGAAGACGTTCACGCCCTCTATGCTCGACATGGACGGCTGGGGCACCTACCGCAAGTCGCCCATGACGCACGGCGATCCCTACACGGGCATTTCGCGCTTTTACCTCAAGCTCAAGGCGCAACTCATGCCCTATATCTACACGAGCGCGGCCTCGGCGGCCAACATCGACACGGGCAACGGCGATACCGGCCTGCCCATGATCCGCGCCATGCTGCTCTCCGACAACTCCGAGTACGCCGCAAGCACCTCGACGCAGTATCAGTACATGTTCGGTGAGAACTTCCTGGTGGCACCGGTGTATCAGGATACCCAGGCAGATGAGAACGGCAACGACGTTCGCAATGGTATCTACCTTCCCAACTACGGCACCGACGAGAATCCCACCATCTGGATTGACTACTTCTCGGGTAAGCAGTACCGCGGCGGCCAGGTCCTCAACAACTACGATGCTCCGCTTTGGAAGTTGCCGCTCTTTGTAAAGGCCAACGCCATCGTGCCGATGTATGCCGAGAACAACAACCCCGAGGCCGTGACCGAGACTAACACCAAGGGCACCGATCGCAGCCAGCGTATCGTCGAGTTCTTCGCCACCGAGGGTGACGGCACCTTTACGCAGTACGAGGACGACGGCTCCTCCATCCAGAACAACACGACCGAGGACGATGCCTACGGCACGATCGACAACATCTCCTACGGCGAGCACGTGAGCACCGTCTACAGCTCCAAGGCCACGGGCGGCACCGCCACCTTTACCGCTGAGGCTTCGCAGGGTGGCTACAACGGCTACGACTCCAACCGCACCACGACCTTCGTGGCCAACGTGTCCGCCAAGCCTGCGAGCGTCATCGCCAAGAATGGCGGCACTGCGCTCAACGTGACCGAGGTCGACTCACAGGAGGCTTTCGACGCCGCGACCCCCGAGGCTGGCCAAGCGGTCTACTTCTACAACGAAAGCCCCAACCTCAACCACTACGGCAGCGATGCGGACAGCACCGAGGCCGAGAAGGGCGAGAGCTTCAACGACACTAAGATCACCACGAACCCCAAGGTCTACGTCAAGTTTGCGAAGACCGATGTCGCTGCAGCGGAGCAGACGCTCGAGCTGGGCGGTTTCGTGAACGCCGACGCCACGCTCGCGGCCGACCGCCTCAACGAGAACCTCTCCGCACCCGCGAACCTTGCTGCCCCCGAGGACGCCACGACCCCCACGAGCATTAAGCTCACCTGGGGAAAGGTCGATGGTGCTACCTCCTACGACCTTAAGGTCGATGGCACCGTGTTCGCCGTGGGCGATGCAGCGGAATTCACGCATACCGATCTTGCCTACAATAGCAAGCACACCTACCAGATCCGTTCGCGCAACGCCGAGGGCTACTCCCGTTGGAGCGATGTGCTCGCGGCGAACTCCGCACTCGACCCATGGCGGAACGTGCCCGAGGCCGAGAAGATCACCTGGGAGGGCTCGATCTACGGCAGCCATAAGGCCGATCTCGCCTTCGACCATGAGTTCCAGACGAGCGACGGCGGCTTCCACTCCGGCGGCAACGACCTGGGCAAGGCGCTCACCGTCGACTACGGCCGCGCCTACAAGCTCGACAAGCTCGAGTACTATCCGCGTACCGACGCCGGCAACGGCACTGTGACCAAGATGCGCATCGAGACGAGTCTCGACGGTGTCCATTGGACGAGCCAGGAGGTCGATTGGGAGCGCTCCGCCGCCTGCAAAACGGTGACGTTCGACGGCGCCGTGGCCGCACGCTACGTGCGTATGACGCCGCTCGCTTCGGTTGGTAACTTCTTCTCCGCGTCCGAGATCGCCATCTACAAGGCCGATGGTACGGACGGCTTTGCTGTGGGTTCCAACCTCAACAAGGCAACGATCTCCGATGGCGACTATTCCAACATGAAGAATTATCTGGGTCTCGAGAACCGCGAGCCCGATACCTCGACGTTCGACTCGCAGATTCGCGACCACTTTGCCGATCTCAACGGCAACGGGGTCTATGATGTCTACGACTACTCGTTTACCATGGCGGGGCTTGATGGCGGCACCAAGCAGAAAGGCAAGGTCGCCGGCAAGCTCGCGGTGATTCCGAGCAAGACCGAGGTCGATGCCGGCGATGAGATCACCGTCGATGTCTATGCGGCCGACGCCAAGAACGTCAACGCCCTGGGCGCGCTCGTCAACTTTAAGAGTGACCAGTTTGAGTTTGTGTCCGAGAGCATCTCGCAGGATGGTTCGACCGCCGGCATGGAGAACCTGTCGCGCGAGAAGGTCCAGTTCGCGGACGGCACACAGACCATCAACCTCGCCTTTGCCAACCGCGGTGACGGCAAGCTCTACAACGGCACTGGCGCGGTGGCGAGCTTCAAACTCAAGGCCAAGACGGCCGGCAAGGTTGAACTGCCCTCGACGTCTTGGCTCATCGGTCCGGCGTGCGATGCGCTCGAGTTTACGAGTGACGGTACCGTGACGATGCCGGACGTTCCGCAGCCCACGGTTGCCGAGTACGGTCAGGATGCCTTCAACATCACGATGACCAACGACGAGCTCCCCACCGACGACGGCACCAACGTCGAGAAGCTCATCCAGCAGAAGAGCTATGACGGACTGTTCGACAACAATGAGGGCGGCAACGACTTCGAGTTCCTGTGGAACTATGGGCCCAACTGGATCGACGGCAAGATGCCGACCTACGTCAAGCTGCCCGCCACGATGACGTTCGCCTTCAAGACGCCGTCGAAACTCGATAGCGTCGAGGTCGTTAACCGCAACGGTGGCAACGGCACCGTGCAGAAGATTAAGTCCGTCGTGACGTTCGAGGACGGCTCGACCCAGGAGTTCTCGGGCGGAAGCTTTGATTCCTATCAGGCTCGCTACGCCTTTGGCCTCTCTGCCGAGAACAAGGGCAAGAAGGCGACCAAGGTCGAGATCACGCCGCTTGAGGCATCGGGTGACCAGATGCTCACGCTGCGCGAGATCAACTTCAACTACACACAGGGTGTCGAGGCCATCGAGGGTGTCGAACTGGGCAAGAACCAGACCGAGTTCTTCGAGGGCGACGTGACGCTCGTCGACGCCAAGGCCACGCCCGAGAGCGCCGGCTACCCCTATGTGACGGTCGAGAGCTCCGATCCTTCTGTGGTGAGCGTCTCCGCTGTCCAGGCCGGCGATAGCGTGAGCTACTACCTGCGCGCCAACAAGGCCGGCAAGGCAACGATCACGGTGGCGTCGGTGCTCGATCCCTCCAAGACCGCATCCTATGAGGTCGAGGTCAAGGCTGGTGTCGACACCTCTGCGCTCATGGCAGCGCTTTCCAAGGCCGCGGGCTACAGCGAGTCCGTCTACACCAAGGATTCCTATGCAGCCCTCACCGCTGCGGTCGAGGCGGCTCAGAAGCTCCTCGATGGCGGCCAGGGCAGCTATAGCAAGAAGGATGTCGCAGACGCCACGGCCAAGATCGAGAAGGCAATCGACGGCCTCAAGATGCGCCCCGTCGATGAGAAGAGCCTCATCAACACGCCCGAGAACCGCGAGAACGTCAAGGTGACCGGCTTCTCGAGCGAGGCCGACTATGAGGGCAGCAACGCCGTCAACGCTCTTGACGGCGATGAGCAGACGCTCTGGCACAGCGACTGGGCCTATAAGGCCGGTATGCCCCAGTACCTGGCCGTCGACCTGGGCCGCGACTACGATCTCACCGACGTCACGTTCCTGCCGCGCCAGGACGGCGGCACGAACGGCGATATCTTTGAGGCCGAGGTGCTGGTTTCCGACACCGCCGACGGTTATGAGATGGGCACCGCCACGTCGATGGGTACGTTTACCTTCGACAACGACGGCCGCGTGCTCACCGACCGTGGCGACTGGAAGCAGATGAGCTTTGGTGCCGCGCGCGGTCGCTACGTGACCGTCAAGGTGCTCCACGCCGGCGGTGGCAGCGTTGACGCCTACTGCAGCATGGCGGAGCTCAAGTTCTACGGTACGGCCGTTCCCAATCCGGTGGCGAAGGACGACCTCACTGCCGCGATTGAAAAGGTTGATGCCGAGGTTGCAGCCGGCGACCTTAAGGCCAGCGACTACACCGAGGCTTCCTGGACCGCGTTCCAGAACGCCTTGGCGAGCGCCCGCGCCATCCTGAACGACGAGAACGCCACGCAGGACGAGGTCGACCAGGCACTCAAGGCACTCGAGAGTGCTCGCGACGCGCTTGAGAAGACCCCGGTGACCCCGGTCGAGAACCCGACCAAGAAGCAGCTCAAGGCCTTGGTCAAGCAGGCGAAGGAGACTGACACCAGGGGCAAGACGGACGAGTCTGTCAAGGCCCTGACGGATGCCATTACCTACGCCGAGGACGTCTTGGGTGATGAGAATGCTTCCGACATCCAGCTCCAGGCGGCCTATGACCAGCTCAAGCTGGCCATTGAGAGCCTCAAGGATGCCGATTCCGGCAACCAGGGCGGCTCGGGCAACCAGGGTTCCGGCAATGGCTCAAACGGCGGCAACCAGGCGGGCAAGCCCGCAGGCGACAAGGCCCAGGGCAGCAAGAAGAGCGGTTCGGCGATCCCCAATACCGGCGACCAGACGGCGGCGACCGTCGCGGCCGTCGGTGGTCTTGGCGCCATCATCGCCGCGATCGGCGCTTTCTTCCATCGTCGCAGCAAGGCTAAGTAGTCCCAGCGACAACTAAGCAAACGTGCCCGCCGCTCCGTCAAGGACGGCGGGCATTGCTTTATTATTTCAGCCAACGTACGTCATAGCAATCCCCGGTAGGTCGAGGGGTGCTTTGCGGGCGGGACAGGCTTTATCTGAACGACTTTGCAAAGCAACCGGAGTGAAGATAAAGCCTGGCCCGCCCGCAAAGCACCACGCAGACCGCAGGGACGGGAGCAGCTATACTACTCTCAGTAGTTAAGGGTCGCGGATTCGCCGCGTCACCGCTCTCAACAGGAGGTCTTTGTTTATGGCAGATCAGAAGCCGGTTGTCGGGATTATCATGGGCTCCAAGTCCGATCTGGGCGTTATGGAAGGTTGCACCGCCGAGCTCGAGGCGCTGGGTGTGCCCTATGAGCT
>USAY01000011.1 GCA_900552755.1 uncultured Collinsella sp. | reverse complement strand
GCGCGTTCCTCGCACATCAGGTCGAGCAAACGATTATTCACATGCAGAATGGTTCCGTCGAGCTCACAGATGATGACAGCATCGCTCGTGATCTCGACCAGTTGGGCAACGTCTGCCCACTCGTTGCGCTCAAGCGTTTCCATCGTGGACCTCACCGTCTATCGGTAACAAAAAAGCCTCCGAAGAGGCTTCTCAAATGCGATGGTGTCGGAGGCGGGACTTGAACCCGCATGACCAAAAAGCGGTCACTAGCACCTCAAGCTAGCGCGTCTGCCAATTCCGCCACTCCGACATGCTATGTTGTTGATTCGCGACTCGTTTTGTTGGACCCGCGCGTTCAACGAGGAAAATAATAACCTATGATTCGAGAACTGTGCAAGCACTTTTTTCAAAAAAGTTTACGAATTTGTAAATGCGCTGGTAGATCTATATGTTCGGCCCCGAATCGGTGTTGCCTCCCGGCGCGTCCTCGGGCATGAGCGATATTTTGCTTCGCACTTCGTGCTGCAAAATATCGCTCCCCCTGCGGAATGCGCCGGGAGGCAACACCGATTCGGGGCCTGCAAATACATACTTCAGGCACAGTTCTCAAACATGTTCTGGGAGCTGATATAAATTTAGTGGCTCGGCTTTGCCTAGCCCTTATATAAGGAGGTCGGAGCTAGAGCTCCGGCCTCACTATCTTTCCCATTAGATTAAGTGAGCGATCGAGGAATCGCACCCCCCTGCAGCGGTAGCACAGGGCCCGTGCTGGACTTAGTTTTCAGAACATTCCGCAGACCAGGAAACCCCCTTATCCGCAGCTCCGAAGGAGCAGGATAAGGGGGTTTCCATGGTCGAGGACGTTCTGAAAACTAAGTCCGGCACGGGCCCGAACGATCACCAGCTACAGGTCGATGTGCGATTCCTTGATCGGGAACGGCTCCGCGAAGTGGCACGCGCAGCAGTGGCCCGGGGCAACTTCCTTAAACTCAGGCAGCTTCTCGGAGCAGATGCCCTGCGCGATCGGGCAGCGCGTGTGGAAACGGCAGCCGGTCGGCGGATCCAGCGGTGACGGCGGATCGCCGGCGAGGATGATGCGCTTGCGGGTCTTCTGGATATCAGGATCGGGCACCGGCACGGCAGACAGCAGCGACTGCGTGTACGGATGGTGAGGCTCGCTGTAGAGCGTCTTCCAGTCCGAAACCTCGACCATCTTGCCCAGATACATAACGGCAACGCGATCGGAGATGTGCTGTACGACAGAGAGGTCGTGAGCAATGAAGAGATAAGCCGTACCAAACTTGTCCTGGAGTTCCTTAAGAAGGTTCAGAACCTGGGCCTGAATGGATACGTCAAGTGCAGAGACAGGCTCGTCGCAGATGATCAGCTTGGGCTTCAGAGCGAACGCGCGGGCAATGCCGACACGCTGACGCTGACCGCCGGAGAACTCGTGCGGATAGCGGTTGATGTGCTCGGGGTTCAGACCGACGACGTCCAGCAGCTCGCGGACACGCTCAATACGCTCCTCCTTGGTGCCCACGCCGTGAATGGTCATGGGCTCGGAGACGATCTCGCCAATGGTCATACGAGGGTTCAGCGAAGCATAGGGGTCCTGGAAGATGAACTGCATCTCGCGACGCATGTCCTTGATCTCATGCTTGCTCATCTCGGCAACATCTTTGCCCTGGAAGAACACCTTACCGGCGGTCGGCTTGGTCAAGCGCATGATGGTGCGGCCCGTCGTGGACTTACCGCAACCAGACTCACCAACCAAACCAAAGGTCTCGCCAGGATAAATCTCAAAAGAGATGTCATTTACAGCAGAGACGACACGCTTGGAAAAACGCTTGGCGAACATGCCGGACTCAGCGGGGAACTCCTTAGAGAGGTGCTCGACCTTCAGCAACGGAGTACGCTCGTTGGTATCTGCCATTACGCCTCGCCTCCCTTCTTGGAATCCTTGCGCGTACGGGACGTCTCAGGAGCGTTCTTGAGAAACTCGGGGTCACCGGAGTAGTGGCACGCAGAGTAATGACCAGACTCGGTGACAACGCGCTCGGGGCGCTGCTTGCGGCACTTATCGGTCGCATAGGGACAACGAGGCGAGAACACGCAGCCCTCAGGCAGGTTCATGAGCGAAGGCGGGTTGCCGTGAATCGGCGTAAGCGGCTTCTTCTCTTCGATGGCCTGCTCCGGGATGGAGCGGATAAGGCCCCAGGTGTAGGGGTGGCGGCTCTCGTAGAAGATTTCCTCAGCAGTACCGAACTCGACGGGACGGCCGGCGTACATAACCATGATCTTATCGGCCATATCGGCAACGACACCCAGGTCATGGGTGATCATGATGATGGCGTTGCCGTTCTTCTCCTGCATTTCCTGCATGAGCTCGATAATCTGAGCCTGGATGGTAACGTCCAGAGCAGTCGTGGGCTCGTCGGCAATCAGAATATCGGGATCGCAGGCAAGAGCCATGGCAATCATGACGCGCTGACGCATACCGCCAGAGAACTGGTGCGGATACTCATTGACGCGCTTCTCGGGCTCGGGAATACCAACGAGGTCCAAAAGCTCGGTGGCACGCTTGAGCGCCTCCTGTTTGGAGTAGCCACGGTGCAGACGAAGGCCCTCGCCCACCTGCTTGCCGATCTTATAAACCGGGTTCAAGGAGGTCATAGGATCCTGGAAGATCATCGCGATATCGTTGCCGCGAATGTGCTGCATCTCTTCCTCGGTCATCTCGAGGATAGAACGACCGCGATAGCGAACGTCACCGCCCTCGATCTTTCCCGGAGGCATCGAGATAAGGCCCATGATGGTCATGGCGGTCACGGACTTACCGGAGCCGGACTCACCGACTACTCCCAGGGTCTCGCCGCGATCGAGCGTGTAGGACACACCGTCGACAGCGCGAACGACGCCATCCTCGGTGTGGAAATACATCTTAAGGTCATCGACCTCGAGCAGATGCTGGCCCTCGGGAACCGGCTGGTCCTTCAGGTCCACATAGTTCTTGTTCTTCTTCATCCTTATGCGTCCTTCATCTTGACGTCGAGGGCGTCGCGCAGACCGTCACCCAGCAGGGTGAAGGCGAGCACCGTCGAGAGAATTGCCAGACCGGGCATGATCATCATCCAGGGAGCGGTCAGAAGATACTGCTGACCGTCCTGAATCATGGAGCCCCACGAAGGCGTAGGCGGAATAACGCCCATGCCGAGGAAGGACAGAGCGGACTCGGTCAGAATGGCGCCACCAATGTTCATGGTTGCGTAGACCACGATAGAGGCGACGGAGTTCGGGAAGATGTGACGCACGACGATACGAGCATCGGATGCACCCATCGCGCGCGCAGCGTCAACATAGTCGTTTTCCTTGACCGTCAAGATTGCAGAGCGGAAGACGCGCGCAATCGAAGGCCAGCCGAGAATACCGATGGCGATAAAGACGTTCTGAAGACCACGGCCGATAACGGCGATCATGGCGACAACGAACAGCACGTACGGGAACGCCAGGAAGATGTCCGCACAGCGCATGATGATCGTATCCCAGATGCCGCCGTAGAAACCCGCCAGAGCACCCATGACCAGACCGATCAGCGTGGAGATCGCGGTGGCCATAATGCCGACGGACAGCGAAACACGTGCACCGTAGATAACGCGGACGAGAATGTCACGACCTAGGGCGTCGGTGCCAAACGGGTGCTCGGCACACGGAGCCAGCAGCGACGTCTGAGCCATGGTGGTCGAGTCGGAAGCCGTCGGCGAACCGAGCCAGGGCTTAGCCCACAGATCTGCGGTCAGGGCAACCACAACGACGATGATGATCCAGCAGACACCGATAACGGCGAGCTTGTTCTTACGAAGACGCTTAAAAGCGTCGCCCCACAGCGTGCGGGACTTGGCGGGAGCAGATGCGGCCTTGGTGGCGGTAGCCTGCTCCTGAGACTGAGAATCAGTTTCCTGCATGAGACGTACCTCCCTTAGGCCTTATCCGACGGACCGCCAAGGCGGATGCGCGGGTCGAGGAATGCATAGCTAATGTCGACGAGCAGGTTGATCACCATGACGACGACGACGATGAGCGTAACGCCGCCCATAACGATGGGCCAGTCACGCATGCTAATGGCGCGATAGACCTCATAGCCGATACCGGGCCAGTTAAAGACCGTCTCGGTCAGGATGGCGCCCGAAAGCATGCCGCCAAAGTCGACACCAATATAGGTAACGACGGGGATGAGTGCATTCTTAAGCGCATGCTTGATGATGATCGCACGATTGGAGAGACCCTTGGCCTTTGCCGTACGGATGTAATCCTGGTTCATGACGTCAAGCAGCTGCGAGCGCATAATGCGGGCGGCATAAGCGGTCGAAACCGAAGCCAGCGTAATGGTCGGAAGCACATAGTGCATCCAATCCTGATACTGAGAGCTGGAACCACCGGCACCCGAGATCGGCATGGAGAATGCACCGCCCGTGGCGTCCTTGAGAATGACGCCAAAGAACAGCTGCAGCAACATACCGAGCCAGAAAGCCGGGACGGCAACGAGAATCGACGTGGTGAGCGTTACCAAAATATCCCAGAAGGAATAACGCTTAACCGCCGAAATGATACCCGCACCGATACCCATGATTGCCTCGAGCACGATGGCGCACGCGGCGAGTTTGACCGTATACGGATACTTCTGGGCAAAGATTTCCGTAACCGGCAGCTTGCGCTGATACGAATTGCCCAGATCGCCATGAAGCAGGCCGTTCATGTAATACAAGTAACGGTCTACGAGCGACGTTTGAACGGGGTCGCCGTTCTCGTCAAGGATCGCGTTGCCGTCCTCGTCCGACTGGACCAGGTGATAGCGAACGCGAAGCTGAAGCTCCACCTCGGGGGACAGAGCCTTGTCTCCACCGATCAGCTTGATCGGGTCTCCCGGCACGATATTCTGGAGGGCGAACAAAATCAGCGTAACGCCCAAAAACACCGGGATGAACTGAAGCACACGTTTAACGATGTACTTACCCATACCACTCCCCTATCTAGGGATTAACCTAAATGGGATGCCGATCGCCAGACCGGCATCCCAAAATTACCATCAGCCAGTTTACCCCAGGTTAGGGAGAACTGTATGTTTCCCATGAGGTCTACGTAAATACTTGACCCTCACGGAAGCTGCAAACTCTTAGGCGAGCTCAGCGGTACCCAGATCGGCGTGCTTCTGCGGATCGACATAGAGGTGCTTAATGCGATCGGAGCCGGCGATGGTGTGCGTGTAGAACATCACCGGGATGACCGGGCAGTCGGCAGCGACCATTGCGTCGGCCTCCTGCATCTTAGCGACGCGCTCCTCGTCGTCAACAATAGTACGAGCCTCGTCGACCTTGGCGTCGAACTCGGGGTTGTTGTAACCGGAGCGGTTGTCGCCACCGAGGGAGTCGGAGTGGAACAGCGGATACAGGAAGTTGTCCATGATCGGGTAGTCGGCAATCCAACCCAGACGACCGAACTGATAGTTAAAGTTCTGATACTGCTCGAGCAGGGCAGACCACTCAGGGGTATCGGAGACAGCGGTAACGCCAACCTTGGCGAGGTCGCCGATGATGGACTCCATGATCTCCTTGTGACCGCCGTCCTGGTTGTAGGAAAGGGTCACGCTAATGCCACGATCGCCGTTAGCGCCAGCGGGAGCAACCTTGTCGAGGTACTCGTTAGCCTTGTCGACATCGTAGGCGCAGAACTCCCATGCGCCCTCCTTGTAGCCATCGATGCCCGGAGGAACAATGCCGTCGGCAGGGGTACGGGTACCCTTGAAGATGGTCTTGCAGATGGCCTCACGGTTGATGGCCAGGGAGATGCCCCTACGCAGGTCGGCGTTGTTGAACGGCTCGGCCGTGGTGTTGCAGGTCAGATAGTACGTGGAAGGCTCGGCGCCGAGCAGCATGCGCTCGCCGTCACCCATGGTGTAGCCGTCCTTGGACACGCCGCGATCCTTCTTGGCGGCATCGATCTGAGCGACGGGAACGTCGCAGACATCGAGGTTACCGGCCTGGAACTCCTTGTAAGCGGTCTCCATGTCCTTGATGACCTGGAAGTGGATGCCATCGATCTTGGCCTTGTCGCCATAGTAATCGTCGAACTTCTTGACGTTGATCTCCTGGCCATCTTCCCACTTGCCGTCCATCATGAACGGGCCGTTACCGACCGGGGCAAGGTAGAAGCTCTTGACATCGGACTCGGCGCACTCGGGAACCGGGGCCAGAGCCGGGTGAGAGGCGACGAAGGGGAAGTCGGCGTAAGCGGAAGCCAGCTTGACGACGAGGGTCTCATCGTCGGGGCAGGTAACACCGCTGAGCTCGGTAGCGTTACCGGCAAGCAGATCGTCATAGCCCTCGACCATGGAGAGGTGATAGGAGACCTCGGAAGGGCCGTACTCGGTAGCGACAGCCGACTTGGTGTTGACCAGACGCTCCCAACCGAGCTTGAAGGACTTGGAGGTAACGTCGTCACCGTTGTGGAACTTGGCCTTCTTGATCTTGAAGGTAAACTCGGTGGCGTCGTCGTTGGACTCAAAGGACTCGCAAGCCAGCGGAACGATCTCGCCCTTCTCGGCGTCGTAAGAGGTCAGAGCGTCAAAGAGCTGGTACTCGACCTGAGTGCCCTGGTCCTCCTGGACGTTGTAGGGGTCGATGCAGACCGGGTTGTTGATGTAGAAGTTCAGCGTCGAACCGGACTCAGAACCGGAAGCGTCGCCGCCCTTCTTGCCGCATGCGGCAAGAAAAGCCATGGAGCTCGCAGCGAGGGTGCCGCCAACAAAGGCGCGACGACCCATAACGGGCTGGTGGAACATAGAATCAGCCATGCCATCCTCCTTATGAGATAGGACAAAGAAATGTTCAGTCGGACACATGTCGAGACAATCCGATCCGAACCATCAAAACGCCGCCCGCTGCAATGGCTGGTTATGCACAACGGTCCAACGTTTTGCAATACATTAGCGCATTTTATGCACGATTTGGGGCTAATTCCGGTTAACGGTCGAGAATTTCTTTAGTTGGGCGAAGTATGTGAGGATATTTTGACTCTGTTACAAATATGTAAACAAAAAGGGTCCCGCACTTGCGGAACCCTTTTCAAGTATTTTATGCGGCTCGTGCTTAGTAGCCCACGATGCCCTGCGGGAAGAAGAACATGCACAGCACGACGCACACGGCAAACACGACAGCCATGATGACAGTCAGGCGGTCAAGGTTCTGCTCCATAACGCCTGTGGCTGAGCTGGAGTTATACAGCGAGCTAGCGATCATATCCGAAACGCCGGTACCCTTACCGGAATGCATCAGGACGAGAATCGTCAACGCCACGGCAGAGACAGCCCAAACGACAAACAGAAGAATCTGGAACGGACCCATAGATAAGCTCCTTAATAGAACAATTCAAACTCCAGTACTGTACCACAATCCCCCGCTCTCCCCTACCTGCCACTCAAGGACGAGGTGGAAATGGCAGAAATACCAAAAAGGGGATTGTCCGGTTGTGGACAACCCCCTTACTAGAAAACGGTATTTGTTTTCTATTAGGCCTCGATGGCGAGCACGCGACCCGTCATCTCGGCGGAAGGCTCAATACCAGCCATGGTGAGCATGGTCGGAGCGATATCGGAAAGACGGCCGTCCTCGATACCGGTGAGCTGTGCCTTCTCATCAACGATGATGAACGGCACGCGGTTGGTGGTGTGAGCCGTAAACGGATGCTTAGAACCGTCGGAAGCAACGTCAAACATGTGATCGGCGTTGCCGTGGTCGGCGGTAATCAGCGCAAAGCCGCCCTTAGCGAGAATCGCCGGGACAACCTTGGACAGGGCATCGTCAACAGCCTCGACGGCCTTAACGGCGGCGTCGAAGACACCGGTGTGACCAACCATGTCGCAGTTCGCGAAGTTCACGATGTAGAAATCAGCGCGATCCTCGTTGATGGCGGCGACGAGCTTCTCGGTAACCTCGGGAGCGCTCATCTCGGGCTGCAGATCATAGGTAGCGACCTTGGGGGAAGCGACGAGCACGCGCTCCTCGCCCTCCTTGGGCTCCTCGATGCCGCCGTTGAGGAAGAACGTCACGTGGGCGTACTTCTCGGTCTCGGCGGTGTGCAGCTGCTTCAGGCCATTGGCGGCGATAACGTCGGCCAGAACGTTCTCGGGGAACGTCTTGGGGAAGGCGACCTCGACGTCAAACGTCGGATCGTACTCGGTCATCGTCACAAAGTGCGAGAGTTTGATCTGCTCGCGCTCAAAGCCGTCGAACTCCTTGTCCGTGAACACGCGGGTCATCTGACGAGCGCGGTCGGGACGGAAGTTGAAGAAGATGGCCGCGTCGCCCTCGTGGATGCCCTCGTTGTGGGCAGCGAAGGGCTCGACGAACTCGTCGCCGCGCGGATCCTTCTCGTAATAGGCCTTGATACCGGCAACGGGGTCGGTATCGGCATCGGACGCATTAACCATGACGTCGTAGGCGCGCTGAATGCGCTCCCAACGGTTATCGCGGTCCATGGCCCAATAACGGCCCGAGACGGTAGCAACGCGAGCGTCACAACCGGTCTCCTCGGAGATCTTAGCCAGGAAGGCGCAGAACTCGCTCATGTAGCCGGCACCAGACTGCGGGTCGACATCGCGACCATCCATAAAGGCGTGGACGCGGACGGTCTTGACGCCATGCTGGGCAGCCATCTTGACCAGGGCCTCGACGTGGTTCATGTGGGAGTGAACGCCGCCAGGGCTCATAAGGCCCATGAGGTGAAGGGTCTTTCCCTCAGCCTTGACATCGTCCATAGCCTTGACGAAAACCTCGTTCTTGGCGATGGAGCCGTCCTTGATGGCATTGTTGATGCGCGAAAGCTCCTGGAACACGATGCGGCCGGCACCGATGTTGAGGTGGCCTACCTCGGAGTTGCCCATCTGGCCGTCGGGAAGGCCAACGTCCTCGCCCGAAGCACCGAGCGTGGTGTGGGGGTACTTCTCGTACAGGCCATCGAGGAAGGGCGTCTTGGCAGCGGCGACGGCATTCTCGCCATCGGCCGGAGCAAGGCCGCAGCCATCCATGATAATCAGGAGTGCAGGAAGATGACGTTGTGCCATATGTCCTACTCGCCTGCCTTGACGACCATAGAGGCGAAGTCGGCAGCCTTGAGCGAAGCGCCGCCCACGAGGGCGCCGTCAACGTCGGGCTTGGCGACGAGCTCGGCGATGTTGCCGGGCTTGGCGGAACCGCCATACAGCACGCGGATGCCGTTGGCGAGCTCCTCGCCGAACATCTCTTTGAGGGTCTCACGGATAGCACCGCAGACCTCCTGAGCGTCCTCGGCGGTAGCGGTCTTGCCGGTGCCGATGGCCCAGATGGGCTCGTAGGCGACGACGACCTGCTTGGGGCAGGTGATCTCAAGACCAGCAAGGCCAGCCTTGACCTGGTTCACGACGTGCTCGACATAGGTGCCAGCCTCGCGGACCTCGAGGGACTCGCCGCAGCAGAAGACGGGAACAAGGCCGGCGGCAACGAGAGCCTTGGCCTTCTTGTTCTGGTCCTCGTCGGTCTCGTGGAAGTAGTCGCGACGCTCGGAGTGACCGATGATGCAGTAGGTGCAGCCAGCGGACTTGAGCATGTCGCAAGAGGACTCACCGGTGAAGGCACCCTTGGCCTCCCAGTACATGTTCTGTGCGCCGAGGGCGATGGGGGCAGCCTGAATGCGGTCATGAACCGTGGTGATGTCGATGGTCGGAGGGCAGACGAGCACCTCGACGCCAGCCGGAACCTCGGGCAGAGCCTGAGCCAGCTCGTCAGCGAGCTTGGCAGCCTCGGCGACGTCGTTGTTCATCTTCCAGTTACCAGCGATAAGAAGGGTGCGATTAGGCATCGAGAAGCGCCTCCACTCCGGGCAGGGCCTTACCCTCGACGAGCTCCATGGAAGCGCCACCACCGGTGGAGATCCAGCTCATCTTGTCGGC
This sequence comes from uncultured Collinsella sp., assembly GCA_900552755.1. GTDB lineage: Bacteria > Actinomycetota > Coriobacteriia > Coriobacteriales > Coriobacteriaceae > Collinsella. Next base: position 16,111 of record USAY01000011.1, on the reverse strand, counting down.
CAGGTTGAACTTGTTGACAGCTGCGACAGAGTCACCACCGCCGATGATCGAGGTGCAGTCGGCCTCGGCGAGAGCCTCGGCGATAGCCTGGGTGCCGTGAGCAAAGTTGTCAAACTCGAAGACGCCCATGGGGCCGTTCCAGAACACGGTCTTGGCGCCCTTGACAGCCTCGGCATAGAGCTCCTCGGTCTTGGGACCGATGTCCATGCCCTCACGATCGTCGGGGATAGCGTCGGAAGCAACAACCTCGGGAACAGCGTCCTCGCCAAAGTGATCGGCAACACGGTTGTCGATGGGGAGCAGGATCTTGACACCCTTCTCCTCGGCCTTCTTGAGCATCTCGCCGGCGCGCTCGACCCAGTCCTCTTCCTTGAGGGACTGACCGACGGACAGGCCCTGAGCCAGGAAGAAGGTGTAGGCCATGCCGCCACCGATAATCAGGGTGTCAGCGGAGTCGATGAGGTGATCGAGAACGCCGATCTTGGAGGAAACCTTGGAACCGCCGACGATAGCGACGAAGGGGCGCTCGGGCTCGGCGAAGATGCCGGTCAGCGTGTCGACCTCCTTCTCAAGCAGGAAGCCAGCGACGGCAGGCAGGTAAGCGGCGGGGCCCACGACGGAACCCTGGGCGCGGTGAGCGGTGCCGAAGGCATCGAGAACGAAGACGTCACCATAGGAAGCGAGCTTCTTGGCGATCTCGGGATCGTTCTTCTTCTCACGCTTATCGAAGCGGACGTTCTCGAGAACGAGAACCTTGCCCGGCTCGACGGCGGCGACAGCCTCGGCAGCCTTCTCGCCGTAAGTGTCGGCGACAAAGGCAACGTCGAGACCAGAGAGCTCGGCGAGCTTCTTGGCGACGGGCTCGAGGGACAGCTCGGGCTGGAAGCCGGTGCCATCGGGACGGCCGAGGTGGCTCATGAGGATGACGCGAGCGTTGTGCTCAACGAGGTAGTTGATGGTGGGCAGGGCAGCCTTGATACGGGTGGTGTCGCCAACGACGCCATCCTTGATAGGCACGTTAAAGTCAACGCGGACGAGAACGCGCTTGCCGTCGACATCGATGTCGCGGACGGTCTTCTTGGTAAAGGCCATGTTTGCTTCTACCTTTCGTACGTGTCTGCCTCCCATTACGGCAGACGATTTCTTATAAAAAGGGCGCGACCCTAGGGTGTAAGCCCTATAAGGCCGCGCCCTTCTTTAGACGCTCAACGAGCTATTCGCTAAAAGCTAAATTAAGCAACGAACTTCTCGAAGTACTTGATGGTGCGGACCATCTGAGAGGTGTAGGAGTTCTCGTTGTCGTACCAAGAGGTGACCTGAACGAGGGTCTGGCCGTTGCCGAGGTCAGAGCACATGGTCTGAGTGGCGTCGAAGATGGAGCCGTGGGTCTCGCCGATGATGTCGGTGGAGACGATGTCGTCCTCGTTGTAACCGAAGGTCTCGGAGATGGTGGCAGCGTAGGCCTTCATAGCAGCGTTGACCTCGTCGACGGTGACCTTCTTGTCAACGACAGCGTAGAGGTTGGTGATGGAGCCGGTCGGCGTCGGGACGCGCTGGGCGGCACCGATGAGTTTACCGTTGAGCTCGGGGAGAACCAGGCCGATAGCCTTGGCAGCACCGGTGGTGTTGGGGACGATGTTGACGGCGCAGGCGCGGCTACGACGCTTGTTGCCCTTGCGCTGCGGGCCGTCGAGCGGCATCTGGTCGCCAGTCCAGGCGTGAATGGTGGTCATGATGCCGGACACGATGGGAGCGAAGTCGTTCAGACCCTTGGCCATCGGGGCGAGGCAGTTGGTGGTGCAGGAAGCAGCGGAGATGATGTTGTCCTCAGCGGTCAGCGTCTCATGGTTGACGTTGTACACGATGGTGGGCAGATCGCTGCCGGCCGGAGCGGAGATGACGACCTTCTTGGCGCCAGCGTTGATGTGGGCCTGAGCCTTAGCCTTGCTGGTGTAGAAGCCGGTGCACTCGAGAACGACGTCGACGTCGAGGTCGCCCCAAGGCAGGTTGTTGGCGTCGGCCTCCTTGTAGATCTTGATCTCCTTGCCGTCAACGGTGATGGAATCCTCGCCAGCAACGACCTCGTGATCGCGAGCGTAGTTGCCCTGCGTGGAGTCGTACTTCAGCAGGTAAGCGAGCATATCGGGAGAGGTGAGGTCGTTGATAGCGACGATCTCGGAGCCCTCATGACCGAACATCTGACGGAAGGCCAGACGACCGATGCGACCGAAGCCGTTAATAGCAACCTTTACTGCCATTGTGTCTCCTTTCGTAAGGCCCCCGCAAGCTACAGCGCCTGCCGTTGAGGCCCACAAACTAACCACTCGCCTAATATACCTTTTTTTTGACTTGAATTTCACGAGAATGCTCGAAATTGAAAATCAAATTTGCGTTAAAACGCTTTAAAGAATAAAATAGCAGCTAAATCTGTATATAAGTCGATACTTTAACCTACCTGTTTGCTTCAATGAGCTTTTCAAGCCGTAAAACACGATGGTAGAGGGCCGACTTCGACAAGGGAGGGTCAGCCATCTCCCCTAAATCACGCAGCGAAAGATCGGGATAGCGCTCGCGCAGGTCGCAAAAGACCGCCAAGGCATCCGGAAGCGCATCGCGAAGGCCTCGCTGCTCGAGCTCATCGATAAGCGCAAGCTGATGCTGGGCGGCACCCGCACTTCTGGTCTGGTTGGCGAGCTCGGCGTTCACGCGACGGTTCACATCGTTCTTAACCAACTTGACCGCGCGCGCCTCCTCAATCTCGGCAACGCTGCGCTTGGCGCCAATCAGCTTTAATAGATGCTCGATTTCCTCGGCGCTCTTAATGTACACGGCATATGACCCCCGCCGTGCATTAACACGAGCATGGACCCCAATCTGCTCCAACAGATCGCAAAGCCCCTTGGCATATTGCTCGCCCTGCACCGCGATCTCCAAATGAAAATCGCCGCGTGGATCGGCCACGAAGCCGCCCGCGATGAGCGCGCCGCGGATATAGGCAAGTCTACAGCAAGGACGGGCAACGATATGTCGGGGTACGCCGGCGACAAGTCCTCCCCTACGGTCGAGGATACCCAGCAGAACCAAGGCCTTATCCAGGTCTGGCTGATCAGGCAAGGTGATGAGGTAGTTTCGAACCTTATGCAAGACAGATTTACGGACGGTGAACTCCGTTTTGAGCTTAAGGATACGATGCGTCAGCGTGATCATCGTGCGCGCGACGGCTCCCGTCTCAGTCGCAACCGTCAAACGATACCGCCCAGAGCCGGTAAGCGAGAGCGTACCGCTCACGCGCGTGAGGGCGGCAAGCGTCGACAAGTCGCAGTATTCACATTCGGGTTCGCAGCGCGCGAGCTCGTCACGCACCTCGGCGGTAAACGACATGCAGGCCTATGCCTTCGTGTTAGCGCGCGACAGGTCGCGGTGGGAGATACTCACATGATATTGAGCGCCTTCCAAATAACGTGCCGTGGCCTCGGCGATGGCAACGCTGCGGTGTTGACCGCCCGTGCAGCCGATGGCAATAGAAAGCTGTGGCTTGCCCTCCGCGATATAGCCCGGCATCACCGTATCGAGCAGCTGCGTCCAAGCTTTCCAGAACTCCTGGGTCTTGGGATGGTCCAGAACAAAGTCGGAGACCTTCTTATCGAGACCGGTCATGGTGCGCATCTCGGGATCGTAGAACGGATTGGGCAGGAAGCGAACGTCGATCATAATGTCCGCCTCAACGGGCATACCGTGCTTAAAGCCAAACGAGAACACGTGAACGTCCATGAGCTGCTGGTCGGACAACTCGGAGAACGCCATGCGCAATTTGTTGCGCAGGGCAGAGGTACGCAGGCGGCTCGTGTCGATGATCATATCGGCTCGGTCGCGCACACCCTGCAGCTGCAGGCGCTCGCGCTGAATCGCATCGGCCGTAGTCTCCCCCGGCTTGGCAATGGGATGGCGGCGGCGGTTTTCGCTATAACGACGGATCAGCACCTCGTCAGAGGCCTCGAGAAACACGATGTCACAGCTCATCTCGCGCTCCTCGAGTGCGGCAACGGCATCGAGCAGCTCATCGAACAAGCCCTGGCTGCGCAGGTCACAGGTGACGGCGAGATGCCTGCCCACGCCCGTATTGATGCCGACGAGCTCGGCAAGCTGGGCGATGAGACGCGGAGGCAGGTTATCGATGCAAAAATAGCCCATGTCCTCGAACACGTGCATGGCCTGTGTGCGGCCCGATCCGGACATTCCGGTGATGATGACGATATCGGGGATGCGCTCCGAGCGCTCCGCCGCATCCATGGCATCTCCCTTTTGCATGTGCTGCCTCCCGAAAACAAGCGCGGGACCCAGCAACCCGGATCCCGCGCGGTCAATTGCCTAAATTGAGTATACCGCCCCGAGCGGATACGAGGCCTGTCTTACGCCTCAAGCGCAGCCTTGAACCAACTCGTAATACTCGTGGGGTGCGTGATGGCGGTGCCGACGACAACGGCCCAGGCGCCAGCATCGATCGCAGCGCGAGCCTCCTCGGGCGTATGCACGCGACCCTCGCAAATGATGGGAAGGCCGGGGAATTCCTCGGTCGCCTGACGCAGGAGCGGCAGATCGGGGCCATCGGCCATGGTGCAGTCGATGGCGGCGACGCCGTGAGAAAGCGTGGTGGATACCAGGTCAAAGCCCATATCAACAGCACGGCGAATATCCTCGATGGTGGCACAATCCGCCATCAGGAGCACACCCTCCTCGTGCAGCGGACGGAAGGTATCCTCGACCGTCTTGCCATCGGGGCGAGGACGATCGGTGGCGTCGATCGCCACGATATCGGCACCGGCAGCAACGCAGGCGCGAGCGTGACGCAGCGTCGGCGTGATGTAAACGCCCTCGTGCCCATCCTTCCACAGGCCGATGACGGGAACCTCACAGCGACCCTTAATGGCGGCAATGTCGGCAAGGCCCTGGCAGCGAATGGCGGCGGCGCCGCCGAGCTCGCAAGCGCGAGACATTTGAGCCATGGTCTCGGGCGTACGAAGCGGCTCGCCCATATACGCCTGAACGCTCACGACGAGCTTGCCCTTCAGGGATTGAATCAAAGGATCGACGGTCATAAGGCTGCAACCTTTCTCAGAACAGCCTCCCGAGGCGTGTTGTCTCGGGAGGCTCCTACAGCAGATACGTTTACTTCAACGAGGCAAGAAGATGCTCAGCGGCACCGATGAGCGGAGCATCGCCCTCCAGAGAACCGATGAGGATCGGCGTGTCCTGAAGCGGATCGAGCGCCTGGCTGGCATAGCCCTCGTGCACCGAATCCTTCCACGTCTGCGAACGCCAATCGGGACCTTGGTGAATCACGCCGCCCGAAAGCACGATGACCTCAGGGTCCAGGATGTTAGCGAGCGAGCCCAAGCTGGCCCCCAGCGCAAAGCCGGCGTCATGGATGACCTCGGTCGCCTTTGCGTCGCCCGCACGGCACAGGTCGTTCACATCGCGACCGACCGAAGGACGGCTGGGGTCGACGCGACCAAAGCGCTCATCGTACATTCGACCAATGGAAGTGCCCGAAGCAACCGACTCCAGATGGCCGGAACGCCCGCAGGCGCAGGGAATGCCGGCGGCAGCCGAGCACTCGATGTGGCCCATATGGCCGGCAGCACCATGGAAACCCTGCATCACGCGGCCGTTCTCGACATATGCGCCGCCGATGCCCGTACCGATGCCAAGACACAAGACGGAGAACTTGCCCTTGCCGACGCCCCAGTGGGCCTCGCCCAGAGCATGAGCCTGCACGTCGCCTACAACGGCAACGGGAAGACCGAGGTCCTCGCGCAGGCGCGGCCCCAACTGAACGCCGGACCAGCCGGGCATGATCTCGTTGGCATACGCGATGGCGCCCGTCTTGGGATCGACGACGCCGGCGGCACCGATACCGACGCCAAGGACCTCGACATCGGGATTCGCCTCGAGAGCAGCCTTGATGGACGCCTCGATACGCTGGAAGACGGCCTCGCCGCCCTCCTGGGCCTCGGTAGGAACCTCGGCCTCAAAAACGGGATGGGGCACACTACCGTCAGCCGGGTACTCCATGATGGCAGTCGCGATCTTAGTTCCGCCGATATCGACAGAGCAGACGTACTTGTTCTCCATGTCGCTCTCCTTAGGAGATAAAAAACAACTACAGGAAATGAAGGCGGTGTTATCGCCGCAACTTAGTAAAGGTTTCCCAGGTGCCCGAGGTTGGGGTGAAAGTGGTCGGGCGTTGACCTAATGGGTCACGCCCGACCACTTGAGCCCCAAGATCGGGTGCCTGGGGAAGCTTTACAGGAGACCGTTGTCCTGGAGGACCTTCTTAATCGCCTCAACGTTCTCGCCGGTCATGGCCTTCACCGGGCGCGGCATGGTCGGGCTGTCGAAGATGCCCATAAGGTTCATAGCGGTCTTGAAGGCGCCGACGCCACCGGCATAGCCCTGGACGCCCGAGGTGACATCCCAGATGTGCGAAATCTCATTGAGGCGATCCTGCTCGGCCTTGACGGTAGCCCAGTCACCAGCCTGAGCGGCCTTCCACTGACGCACGTAGCCCTCGGGCTCAACGTTGGCGAGACCCGGGACGGAACCGTCGGCGCCACCGAGGTAGGCGCCGTCGACAACAACCTCGTGACCGGTGAGGATGCTCATCGGATGGCCGTTCTTCTCGTTCTCCTGAACGAGGTAGCGGAACGAGATGTCATCACCCGAGGAATCCTTGACGCCGGCCAGAACGCCCTCGGCGCCGAGCTTGGCAAGGAGTTTCCAGGGGAGCTTGGTGTGGACGCAGACGGGGATGTCGTAGGCGAAGATGGGCAGGTCGAGTTCCTCATGCAGGATGCGGAAGTGCTCCTCGACCTCGGTCATGCCCTGCAGGGCATAGAACGGGCAGGTGGCGACGAGGGCATCGGCGCCCAGCTCCTGAGCGACCTTACCGTGCTCGATCATGCGCTCGGTCTCGGTGTCGATGATGCCGACCAGAACGGGAACGCGGTGGTCGACGATACGGACGGCCTCGGCGATGATCTGACGGCGACGCTCGTCGGTGGAGAAGACGACCTCGCCCGAGGAGCCCAGGAAGAACAAGCCATCGACGCCGGCATCGATCATGCGGTTGATGCTGCGCTCAAAGGAGACAACGTCGAGCTGGTGATCTTCGGTATCGGGAACAACGACGGGAGGGATAACGCCGGTGAATTTCTGAGTTGCCACAAGAATCTCCTTAGCTGTCTGGCGGGCGGCCCTATGCCACCCACTCTTGTTGGCAGTGTCCAGGCCGTCTAGGCCAAAGAACACGAGTAGAACGTTTGGTTAAAAAAGTCGACGACTTCGTTTTCGAACGCATTGATGCGCTCGTGAGCGTATTTTGCATAGATGATATGCCTCCGGTCACACTCAAGACCGTTGAATACGGCAAACTGATCCTTGGGATCGCTCACGGTATCCATAAGCGATGTGCCCATGAGCACCAATCCGCGCACCCGAGACGACAGCGCCTCGAGGCCGCCAGGAAGCGGATTGGCAACCGCCGTGCAGGCGAGGCCCCGCTCGTCCAGAGCAGAAACCGCCAGCGCGACTCCGCCGCCAAGACCCTCGCCCCATGCAAAGATGCGGTCGGGGTCCATGCCATCAAGATTGCGCGCCACCTTCGCCAGCGCGCAACCCCAACGGACGCGCTCGACAAAAGCGGGCGAAGAAATCCCCCGCCGCAGGTCGTCCGCACCAGCAACATCGTCATCCAGCGCGAGGACGGCATACCCCATGGCGGCAAATCTCGTCATGTGATGCCAGCCGCGCACAGGCCGATCGATGTCGTGGAACATCAGGCACAGCGGCACGCGCTCAGATACTCGGGCACGACCGACAGGCTCGATCAAACGAGCGTGAATCGCATCGTCACCGAGCTCAAAGGAGACCTCCGAGTAACGGGCGCAGGGGTTAACAAAGTCAATCGCCGTTATGGCCAGGCCTTGAATCTCAAGATTCGAAGCGCATGTCTCTAAATCAGAAACATCTGCTTGGACATCACCGCGCCAGTCCCGATATTCTGCGAGCCTTGACGAAACCGTTCCAGGAATTCCCACGAGTCCGGGGACAATCAGCTCGTCGACATTGCTCTCGCACTTAGACATGAGCCTCCCCTCCCTTGCAGAAAAACGGAATGATCAGATCGTCAAAATCCTGAATCTCCTCGTGGCCAAAGCCTTCAAAGAACTCATGACGCTTTTCGCAGGTCAGGTTGTTATAGACCGCAAACTGCGTCGCTGGCGGACAGACGATATCGGCTGTGCCGGTGCCAAACAGCACGGGGCATTTGACCATAGGGGCAAAGTTCTTGGAATCGAAGTACGCCAGCTTGGCATAGGCTTCGTCAATACGAGTCGAGTCCTCGTCAAACCAGCGAGACCAATAGCGCAGGCCCTCGTAGGCAATGTCGTCGGCATCCAAATCCCAGACTAGGCGGAAATCTGACAGGAAGGGATAGAGGATGGCGGCACGATTGATAAGCTCGCTGTTAAGCGCACAGGTCGCAATGCCCAAACCGCCGCCCTGCGACGCGCCGTTCACAAACACACGCGCAAGATCGATGCCCTCGAGCTCGCGAACGATGCGGCACAGGATGCGAATATCTTGGTGCAAGCGGACATAGTAGAGGTTGGCCGGGTCGCCGTCGATACCGGCGACGATATGACCGGCAACAGTTGTGCCCTCAAATCCACCAATGTCCTCGGAGGGACCTCCTTGGCCGGGGCAGTCGAGGGCGATGAGTGCCATGCCCATTCCCGCAAACGACGCCTGCTCAAACCAGCTGCGGCTTGCACCCGGATACCCATGGAACTGAAGTACCAATGGCACGGGCTCGTCCGAGACGGGTTTAAGGTACTTGGCATGCAGGCGCGCGCCACACATGCCGGTATACCAGAGGTCGAAAAGCTGGCAGGTCGCGGCATCGGTGACCGATGCCGTCTCGATCGCATAGTCAAGCCCGACGGCGTCGGCCTCGGCCATGCGATCCTTCCAAAAGAGATCGAAATCTGATGGACGGGGCATGGCGCCTCGATATTCACCAAATTGATGTTGTAGCTCCTGAGCACTTGGCATGGCTCGTGAACCCAACCTTTCGAAATCGCAACGGAGGTGCGCCCGGCAAGGGAACCGGGCGCACGGGAGGGAAAGCGAGGCTACTCGCCGAGCTTGGGATGCAGCAGCGACGGCGCAGCGCCGAGCAGCATCTTGGTGTAGGGGTCCTGGGGGTGCTGGAAGACCTGCTTGGCCTCGCCCTGCTCGACGATCTTGCCACCATTCATAACGATGATGTCGTCAGAGATATAGCGGACCGTCTGGATGTCATGGCTGATGAACACCATGGCCAGGCCGAGCTCCTTCTTAAGGTCGGTCAGCAGGTTCAGAATCTGTGCGCGGACCGAAACGTCCAGAGCCGAGGTGGGCTCGTCGGCGATGATAGCGTCGGGGTTCAGCGACAGGGCACGGGCAATTGCCACGCGCTGGCGCTGGCCGCCCGAAAGCTGACCGGGAAGAACCTCGGCAGCGGAGCTGGGCAGACCGGTGAGCTCCAAGAGTTCCTTGACGCGCTTCTCCTGCTCGGCCTCGGTACCCAGGTTGTGGACGCGCATGGGGTCGAGCAGCTGCTCGCGAACGACCATGCGGGGGTTGAGCGCCGTGGCCGGGTTCTGGAACACGACCGAGATGACGCGACCCATGTGGCGACGGTCCTCGGCGGTACGTTTGGTAACGTCCTTGCCCTTAAAGTAGACCTTGCCGCTCGTGGGGGCCTGTAGGCCGCACATGACGTTAGCGGTGGTGGACTTACCGCAACCGGACTCGCCGACGATGCCGATCGTCTGACCGGGCATGAGCTTAATCGTTACACCCTGGACGGCGTGAACCAGGTTGGGGTGCAGAATCGAGCCGGTACGGGTCCTAAAGGTGACGTGGACGTCATCAAGGAAGATGATCGGCTCGACGCCGTTGACTGCGGTCTCGCTCATCTACATCACCTCCGCGTGAGGGGTCAAACCATTTGCCTTGAGCACCTCGTCGGGGAGCTCGGAATAGAAGTGCTCGGTGCCGGGCACGCGCTTGAAGACCGGACGGGTGTCCAGGCCAATACGCGGATGGCTCGAGCGGGGCGCGAAGCGATCGCCCTTGGGGAAATCGCGCGGACTCGGAACGGCGCCGGGCACCTGGTGCAGGCGGCCCGAACCGCTCTCGATGGACAGAACGGAGCCCAGAAGACCGCGGGTGTACTCGTGGATCGGGTTAGTGAGCAGCTCCTTGGTGGGCGCCTGCTCGATAACCTGACCAGCGTACATAACCGTGATGTTGTGGGCGACCTCGGCGACCAGCGCCAGGTCGTGCGAAACGAAGATCATGGCAAAGCCGAGCTTGGCCTGAAGATCGTTGAGCAGCTTGATGACCTGCTTCTGGACGGTAACGTCCAGAGCGGTCGTGGGCTCGTCGCAGATGACCAGCTTGGGGTCGCGGGTAAGGGCCATAGCGATCAGGACACGCTGACGCTGGCCGCCGGAAAGCTCGTGCGGATAGCTCTCAAGCGTGCGCTTGGGATCGAGGCCGACGAGCTCCAGGAGCTCCTCGGCGCTGCGGGTTCCGCCGCGCTTGGTGAGCTGCTTCATCTGGGCAGAGATGAGCATGGAGGGGTTGAGCGAGGACAGGGCGTCCTGATAGACCATAGCGATATCGGTACCTCGCAGGCCGAACCACTCCTTCTTGCTCATCTTGAGCAGGTCACGGCCCTCCCAGAGGACCTCGCCGGAAAGGTGCTCGTCCTCATCGGTCAGGCCCATGATGGCCAGCGTGGTGATGGACTTACCGCAACCGGACTCGCCCACCAGACCCATGGTCTGACCAGGACGGACGTCAAAGTTGACATGGTCGACGACGTTGATATCACCGTGATGCTCAAACTGAATGCAGAAGTCACGGACCGAGAGAATCGGTTCGACAGACTCGTCGGGCACATGGCGATCGTCACGCTTGAGCTCAACATCGCGCAGGGCGCCAAGGCGAGCGGAGAGGGACTGGGCCTGCTCCTTGTAGGCGCGAACGGGGTCGGAGACCAGCAGGTCGGCCTCGCGACGCTTGGAGGAATCGGTCGGATCCAGGGCGGCGGAGGGAGCAGCGGCCATGGCGTCGGTAATGCCCTCGGAGAGGATGTTGAGCGCCAGGCAGGTGATCATGATGGCCAGACCCGGGAACAGCGCCTGCCACCAACGGCCGGCAAGCACGCCGCCGCGGGCGTCGGCGAGGATGTTGCCCCAGGTAGCGGTGGGCTCCTGAATACCAGCGCCGATGAAGGTCAGCGAGGCCTCGAAGATGATGGCGTCGGCGACCAGGGTAACGGTGAAGACCATGATCGGGGCGATGCAGTTACGCAGAACATGCTTGATCAAAATCCACGGAGCCTTGGCGCCGGAAACGATGACCGCGCGGACATAGTCCTCGCCGTACTCGGACACGATGTTGGCACGCACGATACGGGCAATCTGCGGAGTGTACATAAAGCCGATGGCGAAGATGATCGACGGCACGGAGTTGCCCAGGATGGAGACGAAGACGGCCGCGAGGGCGATGCCCGGGATGGACATGATGATGTCCAAGATACGCATGATCGTCTCGGAGACGGCCTTGCGCGAAACCGCTGCAAGGGCGCCCACGACCGAGCCGCAGACCAGAGCCATGGCAGTGGCGCCAAAGCCGATAATCAGCGAGTAACGACCACCGTAGAGCATACGCGACAGAATGTCGCGACCCTTATCGTCGGTACCGAAGATAAATCCGTTGCCGGGAGCCTGGCGAGCCGTAAAGATCTCGACCGGGCTATAGGGGGCAAGAAGGGGCGCCAGAATCGCAGTCAGGGCGACCAGCACCAGCACGACGGCGGCAATCTTAGAAGACAACGTCATCTTCTTCCAGCCACCGAGCTTGAGCCCCTTAGAGGCAGCCTTCTCGAGCTGCTCGGTTTGCTTCTCTCGAATCTTTACCATAATCTACACCGTCCTGATGCGCGGGTTGATGAGCAGGTAGAGCATGTCAACCACGATGTTGATGATGATGAAGGCAAGAGCAACGACGATAACGACGCCCTGAACCAGGTTCGCCTCGTTGCCCTGAACGCCCTGCAGAATCGCGGTGCCCATGCCGGGGAGGTTGAAGATAACCTCGATGACGACGGCGCCGCCCATGAGGTAACCGATCTTAAGACCGAGGGTGGTGACCGGGGTGATCAGCGCATTGCGAAGAACGTTGATGCCGACGACGACCTTCTCGGGAACGCCGGCGCCGCGAGCCATACGGACATAATCCTTGTCGAGCTCCTCGACCATGGCGGTACGCACGATACGAGTCATCTGGCCCGTCAGCGGAAATGCCAAGGCGATAGCGGGCATGATCATACGTCCCAGATAGCCAACCGGATTCGTGGTGAAGTGAGGCAGAGCACCCGATGCCGGGAGCACCTTAAGGTAGGAAGAGAACAGCAGGATCAACAGAACGGCAAGCCAGAACGACGGGGTTGCCAAGCCGGCGATGGAAAAGACGCGGATCACTTGGTCCGGCCATTTGTCGCGATACAGTGCCGCGATGACGCCGAGCAAAAACGAAACGACCGCACCGATGGCAAGACCGATGAAGGTCAGCTGCATCGTGACGGGCAGGGCCGTGGAGATGCGCTTGGCAACGGAGCTGCGAGCAGCACCATAGGTGCCCATGTCGCCATGGATCAGATCGCCCATATAGCGCACGTAGCGCACGGGCCAGGGGTCGTCCAGACCATACTTCTCATGGTACTCGGCAACCGCCTCGGGCGAGGCACCGTCACCCAACGCCGTGTAGGCGGGGTCGGTCTTGGAGAACGACATAAGGAAGAACACCAGGACGGTGACGCCCAATGCCATGATCGGCAGCGCCACAAGACGCCTTCCAATCAAACGTAGCAAGTTGTTCACGTTCTCTCCCCTTTCTTTTGTCGGTAGGACCAACTGGTATATGAGTACGGATACTCATTACAAGACCCGAGCGACATCGTTGCCGCCCGGGTCTTTGTTTCAACTATGAGGATACGGTCCCAACGACCGACATCCTGCATACAGACTCAAGCGAGTCTTACGCCTTGACGGTCGCAACGCCCCTGAAGGACATGCTCGTCGTGCCGATGCCCTTGAAGCCATCGAGGGCCTCGCCGTTGGGCGCAGTGGACGGATCGTCCCAGGAAGCGGAGACGGTCTTGACGTGGACAACGGGGTACAGAACGGCGTTGTCGGCAATGATGTCGAAGCACTCGTTCCACTTCTTCTGCTGCTCGTCGCCCTCGGCGGCAAGAGCCTCGTCCATGAGACCGTGGAGCTTCTGCCACTCAGCGGACTCCTTCCACGGGCAACGGGTCTGCATCCAGACGTTGTCGCCGTACCACCAGTTGAGCAGCAGGTCGGGGTCGGCGCCGAAGCAGGAAGGATCGCCAGGGGCAAGGAGGATATCGTAGGCCTCGCCGCCGTCGATGGCAGCGTAGGTAGCCGGCGAGGTATCGGTCTGGATGGTCACATCGAAGCCGAGAGCGTCGAGGTCGTTCTTGACCTGGGCGGCCATGCCCTTAATCTGCTCGTTGTCGGTGGTGCGCAGGGTGATGGCACCCGGGGTGATGCCAGACTCCTCGATGAGCTTCTTAGCCTTCTTGGCGTCGGTCTTGTACACCGTGGAAGCCTCATGATAGTTGGTGAAGCTCTTGGGCAGGTAGCAGCTGGCAGCGGTGGCAAGGCCGGCGAAGGTGTTGCTGACCATCTTCTCGGTGTCGAGCGCATACATGACAGCCTGACGGACCTTGACGTTGTTCCAAGGCTCCTTGGCGACGTTGAACATGATGAAGCGGGTGCCGAAACCCTGAACGTTATCGATCTTGCAGCCGGCGCTCTCGAGCTGGTCGACGGCGTCAGCGGTAACGAGCTCCATAACGAGCGTGGAGCCCTCCTGCTGAGCGGTAACGCGAGCGGTGGGGTCGGTCAGGATGCTGTACTGGATCTTCTTATCCTCGGCAGCATACTCACCGTTGTACTCGGGGTTGGGAACCAGGGTGATCTCGGTATCGGAGATAGAGTCGTACATCCAGGGGCCGGAGCCGATCGGCTGCTTGGCGCGATCCTCCTCGGTCTGGGTGGCCGGGGTAACGCGGACGATGGCCAGACGATCCTTGAGCAGGGAGAAGTTGGGGACCTTGGTCTTGACCGTCACGGTGCTGGCGTCCTTGGCCTCGATGGACTCGAAGGGCTGGAAGAACGGAGCATAGGTAGCGGAAGCGGCGCAAGCGGTGTAGGAGGCAACGACATCGTCAGCGGTGACCTCGGTGCCATCGGAGAACTTGGCGCCCTTGCGGATGGTGACCTCGAAAGTGGTGTCGTCCACAGACTTGGGATCGTCGGTGGCGAGCTCGTTGAAGGTGCTGTAGTCGTGGTAATCGATGCCGTAGAGGCCCTCGACGACGTGCCAGTTAGCACCCAGGCCCACAGCGGAGCCGGTGCTGGCGGGATCGAAGCTGGACGGAGCGTAAGCGGAACCAGCGGTGATCACGCCGCCGCCACGGTTGGCGGAATCGGTGGAGCCGGAAGCGGAACCCTCGTCGCTAGAGCTGCCACCGCAGCCAGTGAGACCAAGGCCGGCGACAGCAGCGACGCTGCCGGTGAGGCCGAGGAACGAACGCCTGGACATACCCTTGTTGATGATGGCCATGTCTTCTCCTATCAATAGAGAATCTTACTCGGGAGCACCTAGACGTGCCCCCGCGCAACTTGCGGACGATATATACCTTACCTACCGACGAACCCAACTGAGGTGCCGCGCTCGGCGACCGATACATACATACGCTTGAACGGTATTTACTACCGTTCACCGAATTCATTGACAAATGATTCGCCAGACAGTATGTATCGGCGAGGTGAGATATCAGTCTTCGTCAACCCGCAGGATAGCAGGGTTTTCGCTTGGGTTAGTCAAACGTTTTAGCGTTAATAAAACCCGAAACCAGCAGGCAATCATGGCGAAATAAATGGTTGAAAATCGCGCAATCATGTATATCAGTTGTTTAGGCTCGTGTTTAGCTATCGGAATGGCCAGCCGCCGCCTCGGCGCGCTCGGCATTCCATGCAACGAGCGCCTCGTGGACCGCCTTGGCAACATCGGCAGGTATGCCGCGAACTTCCGCGATCTCTTGCTCGCTCGCCGTGCGCAAACGCTTCATCGAGCCAAAATGGCGCATAAGGGCACGTTTTCTGGTGGGTCCCACGCCTGGAACGTCATCGAGTACCGAAACCGTCATGGCTTTATCGCGCAACTCACGGTGGAACGTGATGGCAAATCGGTGGGACTCATCGCGTACCTGTTTAATTAGATAGAGCGAAGCAGACCCGGTCGGCAGCACGACAGGAGTCTCGTCCCAAGGCACAAAAACTTCCTCGTCGGCCTTCGCCAAGCCACAAACTGGTATATCGAGCCCAAGAGCCTCAAGTTGCTTGATCGCAGCGGTCAATTGCGGCTTACCGCCATCGACAACGAGCAAATCGGGGCGCGAGCCAAAGCGCTCGTCGGCCATGCGCTCGGGAGCATAGCGTCGTCCCAAAACCTCGGACATCGACACGAAGTCGTTTGCCTCGTCCAATTCGGCCTGAATTTTAAAACGACGGTACTGGCTCTTGTCGGCGCGCCCGTTGGTAAACACCACCATCGAGGCGACCGTAAAGGTGCCATGCAGTGTAGAGATATCGAAGCACTCGATACGCAACGGCGGCGATGGCAGCGCCAACGCACTTTCGAGCTCCAGGAGCGCTTGATTGGTGCGGTCGTCAGCGTACCCCGTTCGCATCATGTAGCGCATAAGGGCATGGCGCGCATTTTTGGATGCCATATCGAGCAGACGGTGCTTTTCGCCACGCTGCGGCCTATGGAGATGGCAGGAACGCTCACGCTTGCCCGCAAGCCACTCCCCCAGCGCCTCCGCATCCTCAAGCTCGACGGAAAGGTTGACCTCAGCTGGAATATCAGCCGTCTCGTCGTAATAGCGCTTAAGAAAGCCCGA
>USAY01000010.1 GCA_900552755.1 uncultured Collinsella sp. | reverse complement strand
GAGCCCGCCGGCAACCCCATGGCGCTGGGCTCGGCGTTCCATGCCGCCTGCCAGTGGCTGATCGAGATGGGTGCCGATGCGCTGCCCACCGCGCGCGCCGACGCCCTGGCTCGCCTGTGGCGCCTGACGCCGGAGCAGCGCGAGCGCTTCGACGTTGCCCTGGACCGCTGGCTCAAGTCGGCTGTTCGTGCCGACCTGCTCGCGTGGCCGTGCGTTCGCGCCGAGGTGCCGTTCTTTTCGCTGGGCTGCGAGGACGAGGACATCGCCCGCTACGGTGCATATGCCGAGGGCGCCATCGACGCTTTGGCGACGAACCCGGCGGATTCGTCACGCGCGCTGGTCATCGACTACAAGACGGGCGGCACGCCGGACGAGACGCCGGAACAGCTGCAGGGGAAGCACGCCCTGCAGGCGCGCGTCTACGCCGATGTGTTGCACAAGGCAGGCTTTGAGGCCGTGACGGTCAAGTTCGTCCGCGTGGAGCAGGCCGATCCCGCCAACCCCTGCGAGCCCCAGGTGGTCACCTACAGCCTCTAGCCACCTCAGGCTTTATGGTGCTATTTGGTTGGTTTTGCGGCCGTAAGGCCCTCAATCGTCCAAATGGCACCGCAAGGCATGGGAGAGCCTGGGGCGGTACAATGGCTCGAACGGTTCAAACGAATAAGGAGCCATCATGCAGCTCACCAAAACGCTTAAGGTGACGCCGGAGGAGCTTTTTGACGCTCTGGCGGGGTCCATCATGCAGGATATCGAGAACGCCACGGGCAAGCGTCCCAGCCGCAACAAGCTCAACGGCTATAAGTACGAGAAGCGCGCCCAGTCCGCAAAAGGCAAGGCCAAGGGCATGGCGATCAAGGTTAAAATCAAGCACTTTGACTACCCGTGTCTCTATGAGGTCCGTTTTCAGTATGCGGCGGGCATCAATACTATGCGCTATGAGGCTGCACCTGCTGGCGATGGTGCCTGCGAGCTCACCTATACCGAGGATTTTCAGGGTGTGGGTGGCAACACGTCTGGCACGCGCGGCAAGCTCGGCCTCTTCTTCTATGAGCGCAAGCTCAAGAGCCACGCCAACCAGACGATTGATCAAATCGTCAAATACATCGAGGGTGAGCGCCGCGTAAAGGCTAATCCCGCCTTCGCCGATGATACTGCCGAAAACGCTTCGGATGTATTCCATTGATACCCTGTGCAAAAGCTTTACCGCTCTTCACATCAACTGTGAACACTTCAGGCTTCGAGTCAGTAGCGAGCGGCCCGACAAAAGTAGTTGATGGAAGTGCCAAATGAATAAGAATGCCGCTACGCAACTGCACATCTATTCCGCCTTTTTCGTTCTCGCGGGATTTGTTTTAAATCGGGGAGTGTTTCTACTTTTCCTTGCGGAGAAAGGAATGTCTGTCACGGAAATCGCGCTTTATCAAGCCCTGTTTAACATTACAACGGTCGTCCTCGAGCTGCCAACAGGGCTGATAGGCGATTTCTTTGGAAAGAAGTTTTCGATTCAAGTGGGCGTGCTGCTGCTTTTCTTCCATACGGCTGGCATGCTGTTGCTCTCAGGTCCCTTTCTTGTCGTGCTTTCCCTTGTTGAGGCACTCGCCTACTCCCTTCAATCGGGATCCGAACAAGCACTTTTATATGAAATTGCCCGGAATGCCGGTCAAGGAGAGCGTTTCCTCACCATCAACGCTCGGCTGCTTGCCGCGCAATCAATCGCTACGGGAATGGCGATTGTGCTCGGATCTTTCATTGCCCAAGTATCTTGGAGCGCCCTCTACGTATGTGTCTCCGTTTTCTATCTCCTGCAGCTTTTCCTTCTGTATCCCATTGAGAGGACGGAAGCGACCCGTTCTGAAAGCTCTGAAAAGGGAAGGTTTGACGCGGCCAAGATGTTCAGACGCGAAACCTGGCGTGTTGGAGAATCCGCTTTTGCGGTATTGCTTCTTCTAATCGGCACAAGCATGCTCGATGGATTCTATGGGAGTTATTACAACTTGAATCAGTTGGTATTCGACGCATTTGATGCTCCCGTCTCCATAATAGGAATCTTTTTCGGTGCATCCTATGCAGTAAATGCGACGGCCTACATTGCAGCAGATTTCTTCTCATTGCGTTTCGGGAAAAGAAATACCATGCTCGGCTCGATGCTAATCGAGGCTGGCCTTTTCATGATTCTTCCGTGGTTCGCTTCAAATCCGCTGTGTTTGTTTGGCCTTAGCATGGTGCTTTGTTTTCTCCCAGAAGTGGTGTACATCACTTCGGAAAACTTAATCCAAGACGCGATAGCGGACGATCTCCGCGCGACGATCCTTTCCGTCGCGTCTCTGGTAAGGGCTCTCTTTTCTGCAGTGTTTTTCTCCATATTTGGACATGTGTTGGGGTTATATCCCATTCAGATAGCGCTCGGTATTATTGGTGCAATCGCGATAGCAATTACCGCCGTTGTTTCATTAAAAATGGTTGGAATACAGGTCTCCAAGAATTGATATATCGATTGACGAGCTATCCGAAGCGTCGAGCCTTCTTGATGGACATGACTATTCGTCACAAATCATTCCGCGCATCGCCGGGGTTCCAGTAATACTCGATATATCTGGATGCCCTCATTCCCCTTTTTGAAGGTCCCAAATTGACTACCCGTGTTGGTTTGGCTAGGTTCGGGTGCCGTCCGCGCCGTGCGGTAAAATCGTTCAGTCAGAACACGAACCCGCATCGGAGCTCATCACATGGCATTCGTCCATCTGCACAATCACACTGTTTTCTCTATGCTCGACGGCGCAACCCGTATCCAGGATATGGTCAACCGCGCCGTAGAGCTGGGCATGCCCGCCGTGGCCATTACCGACCACGGCTACATGTATGGCGTGCCCGACCTGGCGCTGGCCTGCGACGCCGTCAACCACAATACGCCCGAGTACAAAACCTGGAGCCACGACAAGGCCTTCTTGGAAAAGGACCGCCGCGACGAGCTGGTGGAGCCCGATCCCGAGGAAAACCCGCGCGAGCATGCCCAGTATGTGAAGGACATGGCCATGTGGGACGAGAAGGGCAACATCGACGAGCTCAAGCCGCCCCTGGTCATCAAGCCCATCTTTGGCTGCGAGGTCTACTTTACGCCGGACGAGACCCTTGCCCGCGACCATAAGCCCGAGCTCTACCACATGATCCTCCTGGCCAAGGACCAGGAGGGCTACGTCAACCTGATGCAGACGGTTTCCGAGGCCGCCGTGCAGGGCTTTTACTACAAGCCCCGCGTGACGCTCGACAACCTGCGCCGCCATGCCAAGGGCATGATCTGCACGAGCGCCTGCATCGCGGGCATCATTCCCAAATACATCGACCGCGGTGACATGGAGGGCGCCATCAAGTGGGCCGAGACCTTCCGCGACACCTTCGAACCTGGCGACTTCTACATCGAGATCCAGGAACACGGCATCACCACCGACAACGGCCTGACCGACGAACAGATGGACCGCACGCTCATCGATATCGCCAAGCAGGTGGGCGTCAAGGTCATTGCCACCAACGACTTCCACTACCTGCGCCGCGAGGACGCGCCGGTGCAGGACGTCATCATGTGCATTGGCATGAACGCCAAGGTCGACGACCCCAACCGCATGCGCATGACCGGCTCGGAGTTTTATATGAAGACCGAGGAGGAGATGCGGGCGATGTTCCCGTATTGCCCCGAGGCCTGCGACAACACGCTCGAGATCGCCGACAAGTGCTACGTAGAGCTGGACTGGGACTCCATCATCCTGCCGCGCTTCCCGCTGCTCGACCCCGGCGAGACGCACGAGAGCCAGTTCCGCCGCGAGTGCGAGAAGGGCCTGCGCCAGCACTACGGTGACGACTGGGCCACGCGCGAGATCGGTGGCGTCAACATCAAAGAGCGCTTTGAGTACGAATACAAGGTCATCTGCGACAAGGGCTTTGCCGCCTACTTCTTGATCGTTGCCGAGTACGTGCAATGGGCCAAGGACAACGGCATCGGCGTCGGCCCCGGCCGTGGTTCTGCCGCCGGCGCTATCGTCGCCTACGCCATGAACATCACTGCGTTCGACCCGCTCGAGAACGGCCTGATGTTCGAGAGGTTCCTGTCTCCGCAGCGTACCGAGATGCCCGATATCGATATGGACTTCGACGATGAGCGGCGCCTCGAGGTCGTGGAGCACGTTCGCCAGCTCTACGGCCCCGAGAAAGTTACCCACGTCATTACCTACTCGACCATCAAGGCCAAGCAGGCCATCAACGACGCCGCGCGCGTCCTGGACTACCCGGTCTACATGGGCCAGCGCCTGTCCAAGATGGTCTCGAGCGACCCCAAGGTCAAGCTCAAGCAGGTGCTCGACAAGCAGCCCGGCAAAGAGGATCTGTTTAACCCCGACTTTGCCGAGGCCTATAAAAAGGATGACGACGCCCGCCGCATCATCGACACGGCGCTCTCGATCGAGGGCCTCACCCGTGGCGAGGGCGTGCACGCGTGCGCCGTTCTGATCTGCCGTGACCCCGTCAACGAGCACGTGCCCACCAAGCTCGATACCAAGGGCGGCGTCGAGATTACCCAGTACGAGGGTCATACCGTTGCCGACATGGGCCTGCTCAAGATGGACTTCTTGGGCCTGCGCACGCTGACGGTTATCTCCAAGGCCAAGGCCAACATCAAAAAGAACTTCGGCATCGACATCAAAGAGGAAGAGATCCCCTTTGACGATCCCGAGATCTTTAAGCTCATGGGCTCCGGCCACACCGCCGGCGTCTTCCAGGTCGAGTCCGCCGGTATGACGGCTACGATCAAGAACATGAAGCCCACCGAGTACAAGCACGTCGTAGCATTGATCGCCCTATACCGCCCGGGCCCGCTGGGCGCCGGCATGGTCTCGTCCTACATCAACCGTATGAACGGCAAGGAGCCGGCCGTCTCCTACGACGACCGTCTGGACGACATCCTGGGCGAAACCTACGGCACCATGGTCTACCAGGAACAGGTTATGCTCATCTCCGTCGAGATGTGCGGCTTCTCCAAGGGCGAATCGGACTCGCGTATCCGTAAGCCCGTGGCTAAGAAAAAGATTAAGCTGCTCACGTCGACGGTGCTGCACTGGGAGGATGGCTCGGACGAGACCACCTACGACCACTGGATGAACGGCGCTATCAAGAACAACTACACGCGCGAGGTCGCCCAGAAGATTTGGGACGATGTTCTTGAGTTCGCGTCCTACGCCTTTAACAAGTCGCACTCCGCCGGCTACGCCATCCTGGTTATGCAGACGGCGTGGCTCAAGGCGCACTATCCGCACGAGTACATGGCGGCCGTTCTGACGTCCTATACGGGTAAGACCGACAAGATCGTGCACTACGTCTCGGCATGCCGTCACGACGGCATCCCCGTGCTTTCGCCAGATGTCAACGAGTCCGGTACCGAGTTCACGGCTACCAAGGAGGGCGTGCGCTTTGGTCTGGCCGGCATTCGCGGCGTGGGCACCGGCGTGGCGCAGGCGATTATCGCAGAGCGCGAGGCGGGCGGCCCGTTTAAGACACTGCACGACTTTGTCGAGCGCGTGGACTCGAGCCAGGCCAACCGTCGCGTGATCGAATCGCTCATCAAGGCAGGCGCCTTCGACTCCACGGGGTATCCGCGCCGCCAGATGATGCACTTTGTGGACAAGAACAACCCCGAGAACATCATCGATGCCGCGGTAAAGCGCCAGAAGGATCGCGCGAGCGGCCAGACGTCGTTCTTCGACATGTTTGGCGACGTTGAGGGCTCGGGCTTTGAGGTGAGCGTGCCCGATCCGGATGGCCAGGAATGGGACCGCCACCTTAAGCTGAGCCAGGAGAAGGAGGTTCTGGGCATCTACGTCTCGGACCACCCGCTGCGTCCGTTTGAGTATGCACTAGCCAAGGCGCGCGACTTCTCGTTCTCGCAGATCGATACCGGCTACGAAGTTCAGAACCCCACGGGCGGCACCATCAACCAGGAGATTCCCGAGGGCAAGGCGCTGTGGTGGGCCGGCATGGTCTCGAGCGTGTCCAAGCGCGTGACCAAAAACGGCGATCCCATGGGTATCGTGCAGCTCGAGGACATGGAGGGCGAGGCCACGGTCGTGGTGTTCCCCAAGACCTACAAGGAGGCCGAGGGGTACCTGTACGGCGAGGTCGATCCCGAGACCGGCGCGCAGCTGTCCGATGCCTTTGTGCGCATTAAGGGCAAGCTCGAGCGCTCGGACCGCGGCGACCAGATCATCGCGCAGGAGATCGTGCCGCTCGAGCTCAACGAGGAGAACAACAAGCCCAAGGTGTTTGAGGTCATGGTGCCCAACAGCCGCTTTAGCCAGGGCAATATGGCGCGTCTTGCCACGGTGCTTACCGCCAACCCGGGCGGCGACCGCGTGGAGATCTTTATCGAGCAGGTGGACGGGCGCGTGCTGCGCGCCGAGGTGCCTGCCAAGGTCAACGCGCGCTCGATTCCGCTGCTGGCTGAGGCCAAGGCGATTGTGGGTAATCAGGGACGCGTGACGGTTATCTAAGCTACCCCGGGTGAGATTGGAGGAAGTGATGGCGCAGGGGACGTTTGTGCAGGCGCTTCGCAAAGAGGCGGCGTTGAGCGGCACCTTTATGAAGGGCCGCTCGCTCATGCTCAACGGCGCCGTGCTGTCGATTGAGGACAGCGGCTCGCGCTTCTCCAAAAACGTGACGGTTGAGGGCTCAGTGCGCGGCTCGCGCGGCGACCTGTACAAGACGCACGTGGCGCTCGACATGGACGAGCACGAGGTTATCGACTACGACTGCGACTGCCCCGCCGCATACCGCTATCCCGGTATGTGCAAGCACGCCATCGCCACAGCGCTGGCGTACCTGGACACCAGCGGCATTGAGCCTGTTGAGGGGCTGCGCACGCCGGTTCGCACGTTTACGGCGCAGTCGAAACAGCCCGCGCACACCGCACCCAAAGCGCCGGCCGTCAACCCCAACTTTCCCTTTCCGGCGCCCGTCCCCACGAGCCCGAGCCTTGTGGCGGCGCTCTCCGATCTTTCGGACGCGCGCATGGATGAGCTGGCGAGTATGCGCCGCAAGCTTGCCGGTGCCGTTGATCCCGACGCCCCCAAAGCGGCGTTGGAGCCCTCGTTGGTGCCGTACTACAATCCGCTGTTCGCTGACCGCTTTAGCTGGGCGCTCGAGTTCCGCATCCGCTGTGGATCGGTCTCCTACGTGGTCAAGGACATCGACGGCATGGCCGATGCCTACGTGCGCGGCGGCACGTTCTCCTATGGCAAGAAGCTCACGTTTGTCCATTCACCTGAGGCCTTTGACGAAACATCGGCAAAGCTGCTCAACCTTGTTGTGACGACAGTTGCCTATCTCGATGACATCACAAGTTCGCGTTCGGCGTCGTACGACTTTGCCCGCAGCGGTTTTGTTGCCGAGCGTCAGTTGCCGCTGTCCGAGCATAGCATCGTATATGTGCTGGACCTGCTGCGCGGCCAGACCATCTCCTTTGAGCCCGCCTGGTCGCGGGGGACGACGACGCATCGCACCTACGACGTGGCGGTTGAGCTGTCTCCGCAAGGGGAGGACGAGGCGTCCGCTAAGCGCCCACCACTTCTTGCCGCCAAAATCGCGCCGGCGGCTGGTGGTAGCTATGACCTGCGCCTGCCCGCCGATATGTACTGCTTTGCGTCGGGCGATGCCGCCTACTTGGTTGACACGCGCCGCGCGCGCCGTACCGACGCTGCATTTGCTCAGCATGCCGCACCTTTTTTGTCGCGCTTGCTGCCGTGCCGCACGCCCGCCCATATTGCCGCCGAGCAGGTGGGTGAGTTCTGCCGTATGGCGCTGCCCATTTTGCGCGACTATACCGACCTCACCGCGCCCGCCGCGCTCGATACCGTGGCACCCGAGCCGAGCTTTGCTATGGCGATCGGCGTCGACGATGGGCTCGTGACCTGCAAGATTACGGTTACCTACGGCGACTGGTCGGCGGATCTCTTTAGCCTGGGCGCTCCGGGCAGCCCCTTTGAAGAGCAGCGCCCCGGCGTGCCGCCCCGCGACGAGATAGCGGAGTTTCGCGTTATGGATACAGCGGCTCTGTACTTCGATTTCTACGAGGGCGGCTTGGCGTTTGAGGAGCGCGACGATGAGAGCCTGTTCCGCCTGCTCACCGAGGGCCTTGCCGCCCTGTCCGAGCTCGGCGAGGTCATGCTCAGCGACCGCCTGCGTCAGATTTCGGTGCGTCCCGCGCCTAAACTCTCGGTGCGTGCGACCGTCAAGAGCAACCTGCTCGACGTTGAGCTGGGTGCGAGTGGGCTTTCGGCGGCAGACCTTGCCATCTACCTTGACTCGTACAAGCGCCATCAGACGTTTGCGCGCCTGACATCCGGCGACATCGTGCGCTTGGACGAGGGCGCTCGCGCCGCGTTTGGCCTTGCCGAGGACCTGGGCGTCGATGCCGTCGACCTGCTCGACGGCGTGTCGCTTCCCGCGTCGAGCACCCTGTTTGTCGATAGCATGCTCGCGCGCACGCCCGCGCTCGAGGCCGATCGCGATGCCGCGTTCCGTCGCACCGTCGAGCGTCTGGACACGCTCGGCAAGATGGACTTTACGGTGCCGGCATCGCTCAAGGCCACACTGCGTGGCTACCAGGTCGACGGCTACCAGTGGCTCGGCTCGCTCGAGCACCTGGGCCTTGGCGGTATTTTGGCCGACGACATGGGCCTGGGCAAAACGCTGCAGATGATCGCCCATATCCTGGCGCGCGTGGAGGCGGGGGACACCAAGCCCACGCTCGTGGTGTGCCCTGCGTCGCTCGTGTACAACTGGACTGCCGAGCTGGAGCGCTTTGCGCCTTCGCTCGACGTGTGCGCCATCGTGGGCGCCAAGGCGCAGCGCCGCGTGCAGATAGCTGGGGCCGCCGAACATAACGTGGTCGTGACCTCGTATGACCTCATGCGCCGCGATATCGACGAGTATGCCGAGCAGGACTTTGCCCGCGTGGTGCTTGACGAGGCCCAGTACATTAAAAACCCGCTCACGCAGGTGGCGCGCGCTGCCAAGCGCCTGCCTGCCGGCGTGCGTTTTGCCCTGACGGGCACGCCCATCGAAAACCGCCTGTCCGAGCTCTGGAGCATCTTCGACTTTTTGATGCCGGGCCTTTTGGGTACGCGCGAGTCGTTTGCCAAGCGTTTTGAGAGCCCGGTCGAACACGCCGAGGGCGATAGCGCCGCTCGCCTACAGGCGCTCGTGTCGCCGTTTGTGCTGCGCCGCGTTAAGGAAGACGTGGTGGCCGACCTGCCCGAGAAGATCGAGGACACGGTCATGGCGCAGCTTACCGGCGAGCAGCGCAAGCTCTACCTGGCCAACCAAGACCACATTGCCCAGCAGGTGCAGCATCGCGAGGCCAGCGAGTTTAAGAAGGACAAGCTCAAGGTGCTCGCCGAGCTCACCAAGCTGCGCCAGATCTGCTGCGACCCGCATCTGCACTACGAGGACTACAAGGCGGGCAGCGCCAAGCTCGACGCTTGCATGGAACTCGTGCACGGCGCGCTCGACGGCGGACACCACATCCTGCTGTTCAGCCAGTTTACGGGCATGCTCGATATCATTGGCAAGCGCCTGGCAAAGGAAGATATTGGCTTTCTTAAGCTTACGGGCGCATCGTCCAAGGAAAGCCGCGCCAAGATGGTTGCGCAGTTCCAAGCGGGCGAGGTGCCGGTCTTTTTGATCTCGCTCAAGGCGGGCGGCGTCGGCCTGAACCTGACGGCAGCCGACGTGGTCATCCATTACGACCCGTGGTGGAACGTGGCGGCGCAAGACCAGGCGACCGACCGCGCCCACCGCATTGGTCAGCAGCACACCGTGACCGTGTACAAGCTCATCGCCAAGGACACGATCGAGGAGCGCATCATGCAGATGCAGGAGTCCAAGCGCGACCTGGTCAACAGCGTGCTCGGCGGCGACGGTATCTCCTCGGCGCTGTTTACCCGCGAGGATGTCCTGGCGCTGCTCGGCGGTGACGGGCGCTAACCCGCTCGGGGTGGGACTGCTGGAGCGGGCAGGACGGTCGACGCATTTTGGCCCGACCGCTTGCCTGATCCGTTATGTGTTCATTTGCAATGCCGTGGATGGTTTGTCTGCCTTTGGGCATAAGAACCATCAAGAACATTGGCACATCAGCAAAGGAGAACATCATGGCGAAATTCTTTAAGGACCCTGACGGCAAGCTCATCGCCGCCCTTGGCGACGACGTTGCGACCCCTGCCGGCTGCACGGAACTGACCGCAAACACTGAGGACGCGGCGCACGAGAAGCACGTGCCGGTCGTCGAGAGCGAGCGTGACGGTCACGTGATCCGCGCACGCGTGGGCTCGGTCGAGCACCCCAGCCTGCCCGAGCACTATATTGAGTGGATTGCCCTTGAGGCCGAGGGCCGTCTGGAGGTCCATTACCTTGAGCCCGGCATGAAGCCCGCGACGTTTTTTGCCGGCGGTTCCAAGACTGGCACCGTCTATGCCTATTGCAACCTGCACGGGCTGTGGTCCGCGACGTTCTAGGAGCGTGCCCCCGCTCGGGGTATCATAGCTAGCATATGCACATGCAAGCGCCGACTGCATCTTGCGGCCGGCGCTTTTACTACGACAACGACGGTTTACGACGGAAAGGGCTGAGCCATGAAGCTCGCACTTGCACAGATCGATATGCGCCTGGGTGATATTGAGGGTATCTGCGGCCGCATCGAGGATCAGGCGCGCCTGGCCCACGAGCGCGGTGCGCGTGTGCTGTGCGTGCCGGCTCCGCTCTTTATGGGAGCCCTGCCCGGCGGCCTGGTGGGCGCTGCCGACTTCGAGCACGATATGCTTGCCGGTCTGACCGGCGTTGCCGAACGCATCCAAGAGCTCGACATGATCTGCATCGTGCCCGCGGCGGTTTCGTTTGAGGGACAGCCCCTGCTCGACTATATGATGCTCAAGGACGGTCGCGTGGTGCCCGCCCGCGCGAGCATTGCCCTGCAACGCGGCGAGAACAACGACGCGCGTTGGGCGCCGCCGGTGTTCGACGTGGACGGCGTGCGCATCGCGGTGATCTTCGACCTGGACCGCGAGCTCGAGATGCTGCCGACCGGTGTCGACCTCATTGCCTATTTCCAGTTCAACGCATTCGATATGACCGACCGCGAGACCGCTGCCGTTGCAGCCGTGCGCAGCGGAGCCTACCGCAAGATCGCATCCAAACGCAGTGTGTGGTTTGCCTGCATGGCGCCGGTCGGTGCGTACGACGAGTCGGTGTATACCGGCGGGTCGTTTGTGCTCGATGACTGCGGCCGCGTGGTGGCCCAGGCGCCGTGTTTTGAAGAGAGCCTGCTGGTCCAGGAGATTCAGCGCGGCGTGATGCTCGACGCTCTAGAGGATCATGAGCTGCCCGAGTTCCGCTCGGAGGAGTGGCTGTGGCAGGCGCTGGTGCTCGCCGTGCGCGACAACGCCCGCGCTCACGGTACGTCGCGCGCCGTGGTGGCGCTCGAAGGCGACCTGCCGTCGTCCCTGCTGGCGGCGCTTGCCGTCGACGCCCTGGGTCCGCGCAACGTGATTGGCCTGGTGCTGGGGCGCAACCGCATCTTTACGCCGGCGCAGGAGGAGGCCGAGGCCGCTCGTTGTGCCGCCGTCCGTGCCATTGCCGAGCGCCTGCACATTCGTACCGTTGAGCGCGATGCGCCGGACGCATCGCGTGTGCTCGACCGCGACGTGTCGGCGGGCAATGCCGAGCGTCTGCGCTCGCGCACGCTGGGTTTGATGCTGGAGGACACGGCGCTCGAGCTGGGCGCGATGGCGCTGAGCCCGCTTTCCAAAACCGAGTACGCGCTGGCGGCACCGGCGCTTTGCGGCGGCTACCAGGGAGATTATGCGCCCTTTGGCGACGTGTACCTGTCGACGCTCGAGTTTGTGGCGCGCGTGCGCAACCGTACGTCTACCGTGGTGCCGCAGAAGCTTGTGACGCTCAACGCGGTGGAAGATTGTATGGAGCGCGTGCTGGCGCAGGCGCTCTCGACGCTCGACGGTCCGGTCGATATGCTCGACCGCGCGGCACAGCTGCTCGGCGGGCTCGAGCCGGGCGAGGTCGATGGTGCGCTCGAGGCGCACGTGGACCGCAATCGATCTTTCGACGACATCCCGATGGCCGCTGGCAAGCCTGAGGCCTGCTCGCTGCTGCTGATGCTCGTTCGACAGGGTGAGGCTGCCCGCCGTATTTTGCCGACGGCGCCGATCATTTCGTCCCGTTCGTTTGCCGAGCGCTCCTGGCCGTACATGCTCGCGTGGTCCGACCTGGGGCTTAACGGCAAGGAGCGCATGTCGGTCGATTCGCTGGCGCGCGCCGAGGTGCGCCGTTTTGCTGACGAGGATACGAGCGAGCGCATGCGAAACGAGATGATGGACGTGCTGGGTGAGCTACTGGGTATCTCGCCCGAACAGATGGAGGAGCTGCGCTCTGAGGACGGTCAGCGTCGTTTGCACGAGGGAATGAAAAAGTTCGAGGGCGAGGTTCAGGACGCCATCGATAAGATGATGGGCGGTCAGGGCGGCTCGCAAGGTAGTCCCCAGGGTGGCCCGATGCCGCATCCGCCGGTTGATCCGAGGCAGTTCCCGTTCTTTAGCCAGAACTAGGGCAGACGGAAACATTGCGGGAGAGATTCTCTTACACACATTGCTTCTGCCGAATCTATCTTGCTTTAAGCACTTTGCCCCCGTTGTGTTATTCTAGAACAGACGTTCGTGAATGATGTGCGGGGCCTTGCCTTGTGCTTGGCAAAAGATGAGGGGAGGTTGGCTTGGTCATTTTGGGTATCGACCCCGGTTTGGCTCATACGGGTTGGGGGATTATCGAGGAGCGGCGTGGCGAGGTTCGCTGCCGTGCCTATGGCTGCATCGAGACCAGTGCCGGAAGTCCGCTCGCGGTGCGCCTGTCGCATATCGCCCATGACCTTAAGGATGTCGTTGAGCGTTATCGACCCGACACGGCTGCTGTCGAGAGCATCTACTTTGGCGCCAACGTTCGTTCGGCCATCCCCACGGCGCATGCCCGCGGTGCTGCACTCGTCGCACTTTCGGAATGCGCGCTCGAGATTGGCGAGTACACGCCCATGCAGATCAAACAGGCTGTGGTGGGCACTGGCGCCGCGGACAAGCGGCAGGTCGCCTACATGGTACGCACACTCACACAGCTCGATCACGACCCGCATCCCGACCATGCCGCCGATGCCCTGGCCTGCGCCATCTGCCACGTAAACCTCAGCCGCACCCGCGCCCTCACCGGTGGCGAGTTCTATCAACAGAGAGGAACCGGATACTGATGATTTCCCAGCTCCACGGAACGCTTGTCGAGGCCACGATAAGCTCTGCTGTCGTCGATGTGTCGGGCGTTGGCTTTGAGCTCGGCATCTCGGGCAGCACTGCGGCCACGTTGCCGACGCCCGGTGGCGAGGTCTGCCTCTACACGCGCATGCAGGTGCGCGAGGACGCCATGACACTTTTCGGTTTTTCCTCAAAGGATGAGCGCATGATGTTCGACCGGCTCGTGTCCGTTTCGGGCGTTGGCCCGCGCCTGGCGCTTGCCGTGCTTTCCACCTATACCGTGGGGCAGCTGTATTCGCTGGTGATGGCCGAGGACGACAAGGGCATGGCCAAGGTACCCGGTGTGGGCAAAAAGACAGCTCAGCGCCTGATCCTGGAACTCAAGAGCACCTTTGCCAAGGATAAGGGCTTTGTGCCGGTCGACGTGATTCCCGGACAGGTTGCGATGCCCGTGCCCGCTGCCGCTCCCTCGGTGATCGATGATGCCCGTGCGGCGCTCCTTTCCATGGGCTTTAGCCCGCAGGAGACCGATGTTGCCCTGAGCGGGTATGATGGGCAGAATATGCGTGTCGAGGATCTGCTCGGCGCGGCGCTTAAGCGACTCGGAATGGATGCGTGATGTGGGAAGCCGATGACTCTCAGGACTTGTGGGCGACGCCCGGTAACTCGCCGGCGGCATCCATGGCGCACGGCGAGCGCATGGTGGGCTCGGAGCTGACGGCCGAGGATCTCGATGTCGACCGCACTTTGCGCCCTCAGCGCCTGGACGATTACTGCGGCCAGGAGCACATCAAGCAGAGCCTGCGCGTGTTGATCGAAGCGGCGCAGAGCCGTGGCGAGACGCTCGACCACGTGATCTTCTCGGGTCCTCCGGGCCTGGGCAAGACCACGCTGGCCACCGTTATCGCCAACGAGCTGGGCGCTCAGATCAAGACCACGAGTGGCCCTGCCATCGCGCGCACGGGCGACCTGGCGGCCATCCTTACTAACTTGCAGCCGGGCGATGTGCTGTTTATCGACGAGATCCACCGCCTCAACCGTTCGGTCGAGGAGGTCCTGTACCCCGCGATGGAGGACTTTGCCCTCGATATCGTGATTGGCAAGGGTCCGGCGGCGCGCTCGATTCGCCTGGATATCCCCAAGTTTACGCTGGTGGCGGCAACGACCCGCTCAGGCATGTTGACCGGCCCGTTGCGCGACCGCTTTGGCATTTCATATCGCCTGGATTACTACACGGTCGAGGAGCTCGCGCAGATTGTGACGCGCTCGGCGACTATCCTGGGCGTGACGATCGACCATCCCAGTGCACTCGAGATCGGCTCGCGTTCGCGCGGCACGCCACGTCTTGCCAACCGTCTGCTCAAGCGCGTGCGCGATTACGCACAGGTGCGCGGCAACGGCCCCATCGAGCTCGATATCTGTCGCCAGGCGCTCGAGTTCTTCGAGATCGACGAGCTCGGTCTGGACTGGATGGATATTCGCATTTTGGAGACGCTCGCCAAGACGTTCTCCGGTCGCGCCGTGGGACTTACGACCCTTGCCAGCGCGGTGGGCGAGGACCCGGGCACGCTCGAGGATGTCTATGAGCCCTATTTGCTGCAGTGCGGATTGATGATTCGTACGCCGCAGGGCCGTCAGGCAACCCTCCGCACCTTTGAGCACCTGGGGATTGAACCTACCGTTTAGGGCGTTTTGTTTTGGCGGGCTGTTGGACTATCGCTGGGCATCGGGTAAACATATCGCCGTTCATCGGTTATGGGCGTTTTACTATTGCGCGCCCGTGCTATGCTGAATTGGTCTTTTTCTCATTCGGTAACGAAAGGACCGCCCATGCCTACTGACATCGAAATCGCACGTTCTGTCACGCCGCTGCCTATTACCGAGGTGGCCAAGAACGCCGGCGTCGACGTTAAGCACCTTATTCCGTACGGCTTCGACAAGGCTAAGGTCGACTATTCACTGCTCAACGAGCCGACTGATCACCAGGCCAAGCTCGTCCTCGTGACCGCTATCAACCCAACGCCCGCGGGCGAGGGCAAGACCACCACGACCATCGGTCTGGCCGATGGCCTGCGTCGTCGCGGTATCAAGAGCGCCGTGGCCCTGCGTGAGCCTTCGCTCGGTCCCGTCTTTGGCGTCAAGGGCGGTGCCGCTGGCGGCGGTTGGGCCCAGGTCATTCCCATGGAGGACATCAACCTGCACTTTACCGGCGACTTCCATGCCATCGGTGCTGCCAACAACCTGCTGGCCGCCATGCTCGATAACCACATCCAGCAGGGCAATCAGCTCGGTATTGACGTTAAGCGCATCACCTGGAAGCGCGTCGTCGACATGAACGACCGTCAGCTGCGCCATGTTATCGATGGCATTGGCGGTAAGGCCCAAGGTGTGCCGCGCGAGGACGGCTTCGACATCACCGTTGCCTCCGAGGTCATGGCAATCCTGTGCCTGTCTACGAGCATCAACGACCTCAAGGAACGCTTGGGTGAGATTGTCGTCGGCTATAGCTTTGCCGGCGAGCCCGTCCGTGCCCGCGACCTCAAGGCCCAGGGTGCCATGGCCGCGTTGCTTAAGGACGCGCTTAAGCCCAACCTGGTGCAAACGCTCGAGGGCACGCCCGCGTTTGTCCACGGCGGTCCCTTCGCCAACATTGCCCACGGCTGCAACTCTATTATGGCCACGCGTATGGCGATGCGCTTTGGCGATGTTGCCATTACCGAGGCCGGCTTCGGTGCCGATCTGGGTGCCGAGAAGTTCCTCGACATCAAGTGCCGCATGACGGGCGTTCGCCCCAGCGCCGTCGTGGTCGTCGCGACCGCTCGTGCGCTTAAGTACAACGGTGGCGTCGCCAAGGCCGACCTCAACGAGGAGAACCTCGAGGCACTCAAGGCTGGCATGCCCAACTTGCTGCGTCATGTCGACAACATCCAGAACGTTTATGGTCTGCCCTGCGTGGTCGCCATCAACCGCTTCCCGACGGACACCGAGGCTGAGCTTGCACTCATCGAGTCCGAGTGCCAGAAGCTCGGCGTCAACGTTAAGCTTTCCGAGGTCTGGGCCAAGGGCGGCGAGGGCGCGCTCGAGCTGGCCGATGAGGTCATGCGTCTGATTGAGCAGCCGAGCGAGCTCAAGTTTGCCTATGAGGACGGCGCTGATGTCGCTGATGCCCTCGAGGCCGTTGCCACCAAGGTCTACCGCGCCGACGGCGTTGACTTTACGCCGGCCGCCAAGCGCCAGCTCGCCGAGCTGCGCGAGAACGGCTTTGGCAACCTGCCGGTGTGCGTCGCCAAGACGCAGTACAGCTTTAGCGACAACGCCAAGGCCCTGGGCGCTCCCGAGAACTTCCGCATCACCGTGCGTGAGCTCAAGGTTTCCGCCGGTGCCCACTTTGTGGTCGCGCTGACCGGCAGCGTTCTGACCATGCCGGGTCTGCCCAAGGTGCCCGCGGCCGAGAACATCGACGTCGACAACGACGGCAACATCACCGGCCTGTTCTAAGTCTGCTGTCCATAGCTGCTTGTCCGCCCCGCCGTGCCCACAAGGCCCGGCGGGGCTTTTTGATCCTTAGGCCCGCGCATGTCTTGTAGATACCGACGGACTCTGCCCATCATAGGCTTTTGCGCGGGTAGAATGCATGGATAACTTGAGGCTCACGCGCGACGGAAAGGAATCGTTGCATGGATCAGGACAAGACAACCGTGATGGGCGGCTACGGTTCCGCGCAGGCTGGCGATAGCGCCGATGCGACCCGCGTTGTTCCCAACCCCGGTTATGCCGACCCCGCCGCGACGCAGCCTTCTGCCGAGCCCACCCGGGTTATGGGCTATGGCGACACGGCGCAGGATTCTTACGCTGCATCTTCGCAAGGCCCCTATGGCAACGCAGCTCCGGATCCGTTTGATTACACGCCGCAGGATTCTTATGCTGCCTCGACGCCGAATCCCTATGACAACCTGCCGCAAAATCCCATTCCGCAGCCTCAGCAGACGACGTATATGCCTCGCACGGCGCAGCCTCGCTACGAGTCGCGCGAGCCGTATCGCGAGTACCCCAAGTCGATTCCGCAATATAGCGAAGACGAGGAGAAGAGGCCGTCGCGTTCGTCGAGCGTGATCAAGAAGATCCTCATCGTGCTGGCGATTTTCTTTGCGCTGTCGGTTGTGTTTGCCATCGTGTCGGGCATGCTCAACAAGCGGGGGAGCTCAACGGCCGATACCGCTGCCGAGCAAACCGAGTCCGCCTCGTCTAGCACCGTCGATCTGAGCGATATCCCGGGGCAGTATTGGTCCAACGCCAAGAAGCTTCTCAAGTCGCGCGGCGCCGATCTTTCGAATGCCGTGGTCCTGACTGATGATGGCTCAACGCCCGTCGTCGATGCCAACTGGGTCGTTGCTTCTGCCTACTATAACGACAACGGCAACCTCGAAATTCAACTCACGCACAAGAACAGTTCGGGCAACTCGTCCGACGGCCAAAGCGGTACCGACAGCTCGAGCTCCAATACGCTGGAGGACTTGAGCAACAAGGCGCAGGAGTTGGGAGACAAGGCGCAAGAGCTGGGCGATACGGCACAAAATCTGGGCGATACCGCGCAGAACTTGGGCGACATGGCGACGGATGCCTGGAACGCCCTACAAAACGGCATCTCGGGCGCGCAGGGAAACTAGCTGTTAAGCGGGCTACAGTTGCTCGGCCGGACGCTCGGGCGAGCTAAAGCCCGAATCAAACGTGACGACGCACGAGACGTCGGGCCGGCGCTCGTGCACGATGCGCGTGACGAGCTCCAGCAGCTCCTCGTCGGATATGTCAAAGCCGTCGGGACGCACCAGGTCAAACGAAACGAACCCGTCGTGCTCGTGCAGGTCGTGGATGGAGAGCGCGGGGTCGATCTGCATGACGCCGCGCTTGACCCAGCCGCGTAGGTCGTCGCCGGTGGTGGCGATGGGGTCGCAGTGCAGCGTGATACCGATGCCCATCTGCCGTTTGATATCGTGCTCGATGGTGTCCAAAATCTCGTGGTGCTCAAATGCGTCGCCCTCGCCGGGCATCTCCACGTGGGCGCTGGCAAACTGACGACCGGGGCCGTAGTCGTGCACCATGAGGTCGTGTGTGCCCAAGACCTGGGGGTACGACATAATCCTGTCGCGGATTTCCTGGACGAGCTTGGGGTCGGGCGCTTGTCCTAACAGCGGGCTGATGGCGTCGCGCACCAGGCCCAGGCCGCTGATGCAGATGAAGATGCCCACACCCAGGCCTGCCCAGCCATCGAGGTCAAAGCCGGTCGTCTGCGAAATAAGCGCCGCCACCAGGACCGAGCCCGAGGTGATGACGTCGTTTTTGGAGTCCTGTGCTGTGGCGATGAGCGTCTCCGAGTCGATGCGGTCGCCCAACGTGCGGTTGAACGCGGCCATCCAGAGCTTAACGAGCATGGACAAGACGAGGGCGGCTAAGGAGAGCACCGAATATGCAGTGGGGGAAGGCTTGATGATCTTAGTGACCGACTCGAGGATCAGGTTGATGCCGACGGCGCAAACCAGGACGGCGACGAACAGACCGGCTAGGTACTCGTAGCGGCCGTGGCCATAGGGGTGGCCTTCGTCTGCCGGGCGGCTGGCAAGGCGGAACCCGAGCAGGCTTACGATGTTGCTCGAGGCATCGGAGAGGTTGTTGAAAGCGTCGGCGATGAGGGAGACGGAGCCGGCGAGCAGGCCCGCGATGCCCTTGGCCAGGCACAGGGTGATGTTGAGGCCAATGCAGACGAGGCTTGCGGAAAAGCCCGCGTTGGTGCGGCAAGATGCATCGACCGGCTCGCTCTCGCTGCCGGGAACAAGCGTATGTACCAGCCGATTTACAAATAGCATAGCGGTCGTCCTCACAATCATGTTTAAGGGGATAGTGTAGCTCGCGCGGGGGCGCCGTGCACCGATGCTCAGAAAATGCAGCAATAGTCTGCCGGTGCTAACGAGCGAGCCTTCTCGTCTGCCTGGGTGGTCCATTTTGGGCCACATGGGTATGGGCATGTGCCTGTTTGCTCGACATACTTAATGTCGACAGCTTTGTGCAAAGGAGGACGTTTCCATGGACGAGATGTTTGCCATTAAATGTCAAAACTGCGGCGGCCCTATGTACTCGCACCAAGCTAAGCGCAGCTTTGAGTGCGCTTATTGCGGTGCGGTCATTCCGTGGCAGGCGGACGCCGGAGAGCCCAAGAGCGCTTTGGGCATTCGCCATACGCCGTTGACGGTAGTGGATGGACTGCTCAAGCTCACCCATGTGTCGCAGCTCGAGCGCCCGGAGGACCCGGACTGGTATTTCTTCAATTCGCACTGGCGCAATCAGTCGGTCCTGGAACATCTGCTGTGGGAGGATTGCGGCACGGCGCAGGAGTTCCAAGAGGCCACGCATGTGAGCATTCCTTGCCCCTTCTGCGGAGCGTCCTTTGAGGGCGAGTCAACGCAGCGCGTGTTTGAGTGCCCGTCCTGCGGCAACAAGATCGGCATTGCCGACCTGCTCAAGCCCGGTACCTTCAGCAAGCGTCTGACCATGGGCGTGGGTGCGGAGTATGTGCCGGAGCAGGGCATTCCCTGCGAAATCTCGCCGCAGCAGGCACGTGCCAACGCGCTGCAGCTGGTGCGCCAGTACCCCGACGCCTTTGCCGGGCACGACGTGGAAGATGCGATCCAAAACGACATGATGCTCTTCTATTTCCCCATGGCGCTGGCGGACCTGCGCATGATGGCGTCCTTCCCGGGCAAGGGCCTGAGCAAGGAGACCTTGGTGTACTACGAGGTGCTCGACTGGGCATATCCCAGGGCAAGCTACCTGGACGTTCGCCTCATGGGCATTTTGGAGCCGTGGGACTTTGCCAAGGTTGGGCCGTTTGACCCGGCCATGCAGGAAGGTGACTTTCGCGTTGTCTCCGTCGATGCGTCTACCAAGGACCAGGTGGTTATTGATAAGTTGGCGCTCGACGTTGCGGGCAACGACGCCGAGGCGGTGCTGGGGTTCAATAAAAAGAGCATCCGCACGTGGGCGCGCAAGGCCCGCAAGCACAAGGACGGCTTGGTTATGGTGCCGGTGTACTTTGTCGATCGTCCTGCCTCGGATAGTCGCGATGGCGAACAGGTGCGCATCGCCGTGAACGGCCAGACGGGCCGCGCGGCTGCGGTGGTGTTTAGTGACAAGCGCGAGACGCATGTGGTGGCACCGCTCAATCCCAACGTGATGCTGTCGAGCGAAAGCACCGTGCACGCCACGCCCATCGAGGTCAAATACGTTAAATCGCCGTTCCTATACCAGATCGTACGCCGTGGAGGCGGCGAGCAGCCGCGACAGGTGGCGGCCGCAGCCGAGGGTTCCTACCGAGAGGAGAAGCCCAAACGCCGCGGTCTGCTGGGTGCGCTATTTGGGAAGTAGGGGGGAGTAGCACCGGTTGTTGCCGTAAGGTGATGGCCGGGGGTGCGGGGCAGCTCTCAGGAGTGCGGGCTGCCGTCTGATTGTTTGAGGGTGCCAGATGTAAATAAACAGTGGAGCGGCTGCAAAAGAGCCGCCCCACCGGGTAAAATCAGGTTGTGCCGCGGAACCCGCTCCTCAGCTAGTCACACTTCGGAAGCGCGGGCAACGCAGGTATTATCGTCTAAAGGGCCGGCTGCAACCGGCCCTTTTCTGTGGCAGCCAATGGACCCACATCAGACGAAGGCCGCGTCTTTGCCTGTCAGGTCACGCTCGCCAGCCACGGCTAGAATGTCGTTGCCGGCGTCCATGACCGGTATTGTTTCGTAGCGTGCGTCGCAACCGCGAGTGCGCCTGCGACGGCTGCGGTGGCTTCGGTCGCAACGTGCTGCTACCCTTGCGTTTCGCCATTGGTCGCTTCGTTGATGGCGCGGTACTCGGCGCTTAGTTCGCGCGCCAGCTCTTCCTTGCTTGGAAGATACGGCAGGTATTTGGCGGCAAACACTTGGTCGTTGTCTTCGGGCAGCGTGTACTCGACAATCGAATCGCTTTTGTCCGCGCAGAGCACGATGCCTATGGGCGGATTGTCGCCTTCGTTCATGAGCTCGCGCGTGT
This sequence comes from uncultured Collinsella sp., assembly GCA_900552755.1. Taxonomy (GTDB): domain Bacteria; phylum Actinomycetota; class Coriobacteriia; order Coriobacteriales; family Coriobacteriaceae; genus Collinsella. The sequence continues at coordinate 5,487 of USAY01000010.1, read as the reverse complement.
AGTAGTTCACATACATTTGCATCTGGCCCAGGTCCTGATGCGTAAGGTCGTCCGTCTTAAGGTCGATGAGCACGAAGCAGCGCATCAGATAGTTGTAAAAAACAAGGTCAATATAGAAATGGCGCCCATCAAAGGTGATGCGCTTTTGGCGCGCCTCGAAAGCGAAACCACGGCCAAGCTCCAGCAGGAACTTCTGAAGATGCGTGATGAGCGCCTGCTCTAGATCGCTCTCGCGAAACGCAGTATCGTCCGAGAAACCTAAAAACTCCAGTACATATGGGTCGCGGATGATATCCTCGGGGCGACGAGCCGGGGCGCTCTTTTGGATTTCCTGGGTGACGGCCTCCTTGTCCTTGCTGGCAAGTAGGCGCTCGCGGAACATGGTGTTGATCTGGCGTTCGAGCTGACGCGTGCTCCAACGAGAATCGGCGCATTCGTTCATGTACCATGTTCGAGCATCAGGGTCGGTTATACGCGATAACCTGCGGTAATGTGTCCAATTCAATTCGGAACGCAGCGCGTTCCGGATTGGGAACGCAAGATAAAACTGACGCATGTATCTTAAGCTTCTGGCGTTGAAGCCTCTGCCAAAATCCTTAGTCAATCTAACGGCAAGTTCGTCGATCAGTGCATCGCCATACTTGGCGCGCTCCTCTCCGCCCTGTTCATCAACAATACTCTTGCCGATCTCCCAATATGCCTCAACCATCGCAAAGTTAACGGCGGTATAGGCCTTGTCGCGAGCGGCGTTGAGAATCGAGGAGACCTGCTTGTAAAAACCTTCGGGCACGATTGCCGATTCTCCACGGTTTACTAGTTCACCCATCACTGTCGCCCCACTTTCCTCTTGTGGAATGCATCTTTAACGCATTTAGTTTAAAGCCTCGCGCGGACACGAATTGCTATGTTGTCTGGCACCTTCGCATGGGAGCCTTGCGGTGGTTAAAATGTGACCATAGAGGCAGTTTTAGCGAACCCCGCGGGAGTGACGCGTATGGACAACAACACGCTGCTGTTCCAGGACAAAGGTTCGGGTAGGTTTAAAGACGTTAAGATCTACCCCAACCGTATTGAGGTGCTCAAGAAGGACACTTTCGGCGGCAAGCACACCGAGATTGTCTATCTTAAGGACATTACGGGCGTCAATAGAATCAAGGGCCGCGATGTTTTTCTGCGCAATCGACTGTTGACTGCTTGCGTCTTTAGCCTGAGCAGCCGTGCGAAGGCCCAGGAGTTTGTTAACGCGCTGAACATGGTGATGTAGCCTATGGCGACGTTTGGGCCAAGGTGAAAATCGGGGCGCAGAACGGTATCCTGCGCCCCCGATTGAGTCGATGTGTCTAAAAGGGCCGGCTTGCCTATTCGCTATCGTCCCCAGCGTTTTCGCGGTCATTTGCAAGCATCGCTGCGCCGGCGACCGTCGTCGCCACGGCGGCAGCGGCGAGCCCGGCGGCAATGCCGGAGCCATCGCCCGTGTCGGCGAGTTTTCCGCTCGAGCCCTTGCCCTTGTTGTCCTTGCCGTTCTTGTCGGTGCTGCTCGCGTTGGTGCCGTTGCCGCTGCCGGTGCCGCCCGCACTGCCCGAGGCCGCTACGGTAAAGCTTGCGGCTCCGTCGGTGGCAAGCGTGTAGTTTTGCGCCGCGTCGCCCAACAGACCTTTCGCACGCACCCAATACGTCCCCGCGGCAAATGCCTCGCCCTCGGCCATTGCCGTGCCCGGAGCGCCGTCCGCGTCGTGCACAAACTCGAGCTGGGCGGTGCAGGCGTCGGTTTCGAGCTTGCCCTCGAGTGATGCCGCAATCTTGGCGCGCACGTCTTCGCCGGCCTTAAGGCCTTCGAGTCCCTCAAAATGGGGCGTCAGCGCGAGCGGATCGATATCGATGGGCACGAAGCCCTGCAGTCCTGTAGCGGTCTCGTTGCCCAGGGCGTCGACATCCACGTATTCGATGGCAAACGCGCTGCCAGAAGCGGCCACGTTGAGTACGTTGCTGCTGTTAACGAGGCGGAAATGACCCTCGCCAACGGTCTTGCCATCCTGGAATGAGGCATCGCTCAGCGAGTCGCCGTACGTCATGCGCATGCGGGTCGGGAGATAGTACGGGAGATAGTACGAAGCCGTCTGCTTGTGCTCCGTATCGTAATTGCGCTGATAGATGCTCCGGGCCAGCGCCGCATCAACAAAGTCGGATGCGATGATGCCAATGTGCTTGAGGTAATCTGACTTTGTATCCTCGGTGCCGCTGGGATTGATGTACGGGCTCTTGTACAGATGCTCGTTGACTACTCGTGCCGAGGTAAAAGGATTGCCTCCGTGCGACAAGCCCGTGCAGCTGGTGTAGTTGATAGACCAGCAACGCTCCTGGACTTGCACCTCGGCCCCGGCATCGTCCACGACGTCCACCTTGTTGCACGTGCGCCCGGTCGTTTCCTTCAGCGCATTATCGACCCAGCTGAGCTTGTCGGTTCCCGTGAGTTTGTACTTGTCCTGGGCATATACCTTGGTGCAATAGGGCTCTTCATTGCCCGTTTCCCCTATGGCTTCAAATCCCCGCGCGTCTTGGACGAGACACATCGACTGCCCGGAATGCGCCTTGATCTTGTCATCCCATTGGGTGAGGTCGAGGCCCCACGTGTGGCCGCTTACGCTGTTGCCGGCGAGCCCAAATCGACGCAGCAGGACGATCTTTCCGCGCACCTCGCCCAGCGTGGGGACGTGGCTCGACGTGTAGAACAGGTTGGGGTTATCGGCCATAACCTTGGCGAAGGCCGTCGTTATGCTTTCGTCGGTAGCCTCATCGTTGCCGCGCGATGCGAGCATGATGAGCGCTTCTGACGGGTTTTCGTTCAAAAACGTTTTGAAGTAGCCTATGACATCGGAGAGATGCAGATAGTTCCCGTCTTTTTTGAGTAGGTAGAAAATCCCGTGGTCGATGCCGGGGTCATCGCCCTTTCCGAGCCGGATATCAAAATAGCGAATGCCTTCGAGCAACTGCGTGGGAATGTAATCCTGCTGGCATTTTACTTGCGAGGATTGGGGCTCAGTGTCGTTGTCCACGCTGCAGGTGCCCGAATCGTGCGTACCCGGGATGCTCAGCTCGTCGAGGAACTTGTTGTCGTCGACGTATTTCATCCAACATGGTCCGTCGACGTAGCTGCTGTACGTGATCCAGTCGAGGCTGCTAACCGTGGCATCGTTCTTTTTCATGTCGTAACCGATAAGTTCGAGCTCCCACGGAATGCTCTTACTCTTATGGCAGATCTTATTGTTGTCCTGGTCTTTGCCGTTCGATTCTATTGCCAGGTACTTAATGTCTTTTTTCTCGGTTTCTTTCTCGACCGTGCGGTCTCGGATGATGTAGGTTCCGTTTGATTGACGCTCGAACGCAAAAGCGCGGCTGGGCTTGTTGTCATACTCGCCGCCCCATACGTGGATGACCTTTCCATCTTTGTCCGAGTCGTCGTCGACCGACCAAATGCTGTAGCCCGTCTTTTTATGCTCTTCGAAATTGAGCAAGGTGCGGATAGCATACCAGTTTGTATCGTCATTCTTGGTCGTTACGTTCTCAAGGATGAGCTTGCTGGACGTGCCGTCGTTAAACAGGTGGCAGACGTTGCCGCGAACGTTGCCGTCTTGGTTGACGCTCGCGGTGCGAAAATAGCCCGCGGGGCGAAGGCGAATGACGAAATTACCGAGGTGCTCCGCCGGTTTGGGCGTGTCGTCTGCAAATGCCGCTCGCAGGGGAATGCCCGGTGCCGCGGTTTCTGGCAGGCTTGCAAGCGGCGACAGCGCCGCAAGACCTAAGCCCAGCGTAAACGCTCGGCGACTGATGGCATGATGTTCGGCCATGACTCCTCCATTCGCAGGGTGCGGTTATGCGATAGTTTTGGTCACTATACTGCCCAGATGTTTAAAGATGCTGGTTTAATTGTCTGCGCGGCGCAATAAATCGGTGGGCGGACGTGTTGGGGTGTTTATCGTTTTCGTACTGTTGCCACATTTGGGGCGGTTCCGGCGTCCGGCATCCTCGCGTTCGTCGGCTACCGGCATAAGAAAGGGAGGGTCGGTTTACCGGCCCTCCCTGGGTACGAAGCGCTGGGGTACCGTCGCTTGTTTGCACTGCGACCGTGTTTCCCGTTGCGCTCGCCAGTCGCTTAGCGCTTGATCTCGATATCGTCGAGCTTGACGTCCATGGCCTCGGTCTTGGCTTCGGCGATGTCGTCGGCAAACTCCAGAGACTTCATCATGGTCTTGACGGCGTCCTTGTGCTCCTCGACATTGTCGATGCTCACGTAGACGCTGCCGCCGCCTGCTTCGGTGAAGTACTCAGTCGTCACGCCGCCCGAGTGTGTATAGGAAGCGTTGCGCCAAGTCTTGCCGTTGTACTTGACGGGATCATTCTCGGTCCACTCAAAGTTGGCCTTCCATTTGGCCTCGTAGTCGAACAGCTCGTCGGCGTTCTTGTCGGAGTCGAAGACAGGGATGAAGCGATCGCTGGCGTGCTCGCTCTCGGTGAACTTAAACTGGGCCCTATCGGCGGTGTCGCCTGCGACGTCCGTGATTTCGACGCCCTCGGGCACCTCGACCTTAAACCAAATGAAGTCGGTCCTCATATCCACGGCTGGCTTTTCTGCTCCGCCGCCACCGCCACTGCCGGCAGCGCCACCGCTTCCACCGCAACCCACCAGGGCAACTGCGGCAAAAAGACTCATGCAGAGGGTGAGAATCGCAAAGGCCTTCTTTTTCATGGTCGTGTCCTCCTCGATCTGTAACCGCCCATGGATTACCTGCCTTTACTGTACGCGTGGGCGGCTCGCTAGGGTGGGCCATGTGTCCCATTCTGAGGGCCGGATTTGCGCCGTTAAGTGGCAATATGCTCGGACGCAAAAGAGGGGAGGGCCGATGCTGTCGGCCCTCCCCGGGGTTGGGTGCCCGTTGTTTTAATGGGGCGCGTGTACGCGGGTGCGCATAGGCACGTGCGGGTGTCCCGTTACTTGATCTCGATGCTCGAAATCTCGACTTCGCGTGCCTCGGAAACTGCCTCTTCCATGTCATCGGGGAACTCGATGGAGTTGAGAAGCGCCTCGGCTTCTTTCTTGTGCAGGTCGAAGTTCGCGATGAGAACGCAGACGCTTCCCGGCTCAACGTCGGTAAAGAGATAGGTATGGGTGCCGCGGTTGTCCTTGCACGTTCCGGTGAGCCATGTCCTGCCGTTGTACTCGACGGGGTCGCCAACTTCCCACTGGAACATGCTGCTCTTTCGACCTTCATCGGCAAGAGCCTCTTCTGCCGTCATCTTCTCTTCCCAAACAGGTATGAAGCGGTCAACCGTGGTGTTCTCGTTCTCGGGGAAGGTGAGCTGGACCCTGTCGGCGTTCTTGCCGGCGGAGTCGCTCACGCCAACGCTCTCGGGCATCTCGACCTTAAACCAGATAAAGTCGGTCTTCTTGGCGACGGGGGCCTTTTCCTTGCTCTCGCTCTTGGGGGCGCT
>USAY01000009.1 GCA_900552755.1 uncultured Collinsella sp. | reverse complement strand
TCGACCAGATCGACTACGACTTTTCAGAGGCAGAGAAAAACTCCCGCAGCCTGATACAGCGCTTTGGTGCGCTAGAGGTGGCCATGCGGCAGAGTGATCTTGCTTTTGAGGTGCGGGATTACCCGAAAGGCCACCCCAATGCGGCGGTGGTCAATCTGGGCTGTGGGCTGGACAACACCGGCAGAACCTGCGACAACGGTAGATGCAAGATCTACAATCTGGACTTCCCGGATGTGATTGCCTTGCGGCAGCAGCTACTGCCCGCCGGGGATCGGGAACAAAATATCCCCTGCGACCTGAAAGACACCGCATGGTTTGGCAAAATCGATGCCTCCGGCGGGGCGGTGTTCTTTGCCTCCGGGGTGTTCTATTACTTTCTGACCCAGCAGGTCCGGGAACTGGTGCGGGAGATGGCGGACGCTTTCCCCGGCGGTGTGCTGATCTTTGATGCTGCCAATCGGACGGCAGTAAAGATGATCGCAAAAACATGGCTTAAGACTGCAAAAATCAAGGATGTTGGGGCATATTTTGCGGTTTCGGATGCCGCCAAGGAAATCGGCGCGTGGGACAGCCGTCTGCAGGTCACAAGTCGCGGCTATATGCTGGGTTACAACGATTTGAGAGACCCTTCCGTCAGCGGCTTTTTCCGGTTTCTCGCAAGGGTCGGTGACAACGGGATGAAAATGCAAATCGTGAAAATAAGATTTTGAGAGGCAAAAAATGCAAAAGACGAGCACTTCTTGCCGCCCAATTGGCAAGAAGCGCTCGTCTTTTCTTAACGCGTTGTATGGCGGAGAGAGCGCAAGTTACGCGAGCGCCCTTCTTGCCAGCTCGGCCGCGCCAAGGATTCCTTGGTCGCCGCCGCAGCCCGGGGCGCAGATGTAGCTCTCTATGTCCTTAAGCTCGGCGGTCTGGATGTAGCCACCCAGATATTCGAGGGTCTTCTTGCGGACGATGCCGTAGAGCTGCTCCTGGTGCATCACGCCGCCGCCGAGGACGATACGGCGAGGCGAGTACATGAGCACGAGGTTCGCGCACATCTGCCCCAGATAATCCCCCTCGAGCGCCCACACCTCAGCGTTGTCCGCGAGCTCGGCCGCGGGCTTTCCCCAGCGCGCGGCGATGGCGGGGCCGGAGGCGAGGCCCTCGAGACAGCTCGCGTGGCTCGGGCAGACGCAGCGTCCCTCCTCGGTGGGACGGGTCCTTACCAGCATGTGGCCGGCCTCGGGGTGCAGCATGCCGTGAAGGAGCCTGCCCGCGCACATGACGCCCGCGCCCACGCCGGTGCCGATGGTCACGTAGACGGCGTCCTCGAGCCCCTTGCAGCAGCCGAAGACTACTTCGCCGAGGCAGGCAACGTTCACGTCCGTGTCGTAGGCCACCGGAATCCCGAGGGCGTCGGCGAACGCGGCGCGAAGACCATAGCCTCGCCACGCGAGCTTGGGCGTCTGAAGGATGGAACCGTAGCGCTCATCGTTGGGGTCGACGCAGGTCGGGCCGAAGGCGCCGATGCCCAACGCGTTCACATCACGGGCGGTGAACCACTCGACCATTTGTGGGACGGTCTCGGCGGGCATAAGCGTCGGGGTCTCCATACGGTCGAGGACCTCGCCGTCGCCGGACACCACGGCACAGACCATCTTGGTCCCGCCGGCCTCGAGGGCGCCGAGCCTCATTTGCTTTTCGCTCATGTGATCCTCCTTACAAAGGGACGCCCGCAGTCATGGTCAACCGCGGGCGCCCATAACGTTGGCTTGTTTCGAGGCGACCCTACCTGGGCACGCGGTCCTGCCTTGCGGCAAACGGGGCGAGCACGGCGTGCGGCTCGCTTTGGTACCAGTAGGCGACGGTGGAGATGTCGTCCTCGCGCTCGTAGAGCTTGATGTCGTCGTTGCCGAGGTCCTGGAACGTCACGCGCAGGTCCTCCTTGAACGAGATCGGGTCGGGAAGGTGCCACCTGTAGAGGCCATGCCTGGGCAGCGCGTCGTCGTTGGTCGCGAGCATCGGGTTCGGGTTCGGCTTGCCCGCGCTGAAGCGGTCGCGCGTGGCGTCGCGCGTCGAGCGGTACGGGTAGCCGGCGAACAGCGTGTTGAAGCACTGCGCCTCGGGCAGCGCGTGGGGCGGCCTGTCGAGGAAGGCCCAGGCACCGCCGAAGTAGTCCTCGGCTCCCGTCGAGGTGACCGTGGGGAACTCCTCGTCGCCGTCGAGGAAGAACTTCATCTCGCCCTCGCCCCACCAATAGCGCTCCAGGGCGCACAGGGCCATGTAGGTGCCGACGTAGTAGCCCTTACCGCGCACGCCGTCGAGCACGGTGTAGTCGACGCCCCTGCGGGTGCTGCGCTCGCGGTTAAAACGGGCGTGGAAGTACATGGCGTCGTCCGGCACGTCGGTGAGCGCGTAGTTGAACGTGTAGAAGATGTACTTAATGAACCCGGGGTGCTCGCTCGTAAGCGTGACCTTGGCGTGCTTCCTGAAAGGCATCTCGAAGTAGCAGTTCATGCCGCCCGTCGGGTTCACGCAGATGGGCATCGAGTTGACGATGGCGCGCTCACCGAAGCCGTTGCAGAAGAAGTCGCCGACAGGGCACTCGACCGAGGGGGTCTCCTCGTCGTCCCAGTAGAAGCGCAGCACGAGGTCGCGCATGACGAAGCTGCCGGCGGCGGTCTTGTCGGGGACGGTCATCCAGATGTGGCGGATGATGCCGGGGCCCTCGATGTCCGCGAGCGTGATGGTCTCGCCGGACTCAAGGGGCACGCAGCACGAGCCCTTGCGGCCGACGCCGAGGTGGCTGGCCGACATGGCGGCACGGCCCTTCTCGCCCGTGATGTTCTCGGGGGTGATGGCGCGGCTTTCCTCACCGCCGTGCATCCACACGTCCTTAAGGAACTCTCTCATCGTCGACCTCCTCTATTCGTCGTCTTCGCACTCGGCGGAACTGGCACCGTTCACGTAGACGATCTGCTGGCGCGCCTCGTCGACGAGGGCGTCGAAGTCGAGTTTCTCGTCGGGGCGCGCGAGCGCGACCGTCATGGCGAGCGGGAGGTTGACACCCGCGATCACGTGGATCCGGTCGGAGGCGAAGCGGGAGAAGCGCTGGTTCACGCTGCCGCCGAGCGCGTCGGTGAGGACGACGACCTCGTCAGTGCCCGAAAGAGCCGCCTCGACCGCCGCGTCGAGCCCCTCGCCGTTGTCGTTCACGTAGGCGCACACGGCGTTGACGGCGTCGCTCTTACCCGTAAGGAACTCGAGGGTGTCCTTGAAGCCCTGGGCGAGAAGGGAATGGCTCGCCACAACTATCTTTCTCATTGATTCACCAATCTCTTGGGTCGAAGCTAAGCGAGGATGCCAGCGGCGGAGGCGACCATCGCGAGGACGATCACCACGAGGATGAGGACCGTCATGCTCGCGTTCTTCTTGGTAAGAAGGTAATACGCGCTTCCCGTGATGGCGGCGGGGATCATGGCAGGCAGGATCTTGTCGAGCAGCGGCTGAATCTCCATCGAGACGTCGCCGAAGCTGAAGCTAATCGGGCAGGTGACGCCGATGACCGAGGCGATGAGGCAGCCGACCACGGTGAGGCCGAGCACGGAGGCGGCGGCAGTGAGGTTGGGAAGCTTCTCGCTGAAGTCGGTGACGAGCTTCACGCCCTGCTTGTAGCCGAACTCGAGGGCGTGCATGCGGACCCAGAAGATGGCCAGGATGAGCGCGAACCAGATGCCGGCTCCCACGGGGTTGCCCTCGATGGCCATGTAGGCGGCGATGGAGCCCATGATGGTCGGGATCATGGTCATGAGCAGGGAGTCGCCGACGCCGGCGAGCGGTCCCATGGTGCCGATCTTCAGGTCTTGGACGGCGTCCGCCGCCGCTAGGCCGTCGCGTTCCTCCATGGCCACGCAGGCGCCAAGGATGATGGCGGCGAGCCAAGGCTGGGTATTGTAGTAGCGGAAGTGGTTGTTGAGCGCTTGCTTATAGTCCTCGTCGTTCGTGTAGATCTTCCTCAGGACCGGCGAGAGGGCGTAGGCGACTGAGGCGCCCTGCTGGGTCTGGTAGTTGAAGGTGCACACGCTCATGAGCCAGCGCCAGTTCGCGTTGCGCAGATCCTTCTTGGTGACCTTGTAGCCGGAGGACTTGCCCTCGGCGACGGCGGTGATGTTCTCGTTTTCCATGGTTACTCATCCTCTCCGATGAAGGCGTCTGCGGAAGCGTGGGCGGCGAGCTCGGTGTCCCTCTCGGCACGCTGGTAGAACGCGATCGCGAGGGCAACGCCGACGATGGCGGCGCCGATGATGGGCACGTTCAGGAAGGCCGAGAGGAAGAAGCCGACGAGCAGGTACTGGAAGTACTTGCCGGTGGGCATGTAGCGGAGCAGCATGGCGATACCGATGGCCGGGAGCATCTTGCCGGCGAGGGTGAGGCCGGAGAGGAACCACTGAGGCATGACCTCGAGGAGCCAGTTGACGGCGGGCTGGCCGAGCGTCACGGAGACAAAGACGGGCAGGGCGGCGCACAGGCCGAAGAGCGCGGGGCAGACCCACAGGATGGCGTTCATCTGATTGAACTTACCCTCGTTGCAGAACTTCTGGGACTTCTCGACGACGAAGCCGTTGAGGATCTTGACGATGACGTCGAGCTGGATGCCGAGCATGCCGACCGGCAGGCCGATGGCGAGGCCCGTGTCCGCGCCCAGGGTCACGCCGTAGGCGGTGGCGATGATGGCCATCGTGCCGTAGTCGGGAATCGACGAGCCGCCGAAGCCCGCGACGCCGAGCTGCATGAGCTGGATGGTGCCGCCGATGACGAGGCCGGTCTGCCAGTCGCCCATGACGACGCCGGTGATAAGGCCCCAGAAGACGGCATAGTTGACGAAGATCATCGGGATGCCGTAGTAGTCCACGTGCTTGATGAAGGCCAGCAGGGTCAAAAGGACGACCTGCAGGATAGTGAAGTTGACCATGATCCCTCCTTAGATGAGGTCGGCGACGGAGACGGGCTTGTCGGCGGGCACGAACTGTGCCGTCACCTTGACGCCGCGGGCGATGAGCGCCTTGTAGCTCTGGACGTTCTCGGCGGAGGCATAGGCGCGCTGGGTGAGCTGGACGCCGCCCTCCTTGACGAGCGAGCCGCCGACGATCAGCGACGGGAGCTCGATGCCCGACTCGACCAGGTGAAGGATCGTCTCGGGCTCCTTGGCGATGACAAAGACCTTCTCGCGGTCGTACTTGCCCGCCGCGAAGTTCTTGAGCGCGGTCTCCTCGGAGATGATCGAGACGGCCATGCCCGCGGGGCGCGCCATCCTCATAGTGGACTTCAGGACCTCGTCGCCGGCGACCTTGTCGTCGATGACCATGACTCGGGTCGCGCCCGACACCGGGGCCCACTGCGTCACGATGATGCCGTGAAGCAGGCGATTGTCGATTCGTGCCATAACAACACTCATGTTTGCTCCTATCAAATGAAGTTTTACGTTCGGTACTGCCTCGGCGCTATCCGGATTCGCGCCGGGCAAGGGGTTATCGGATTATTGAGGACGCGCGGTCAGCTTGCGGCGGCGCGGGGAAGGTCACTCGTCGAGCAGGAGGTCCGAGGAGCCGAGGCGCTCTTCTCGCGCCGGGGCGGCGCTCACGCTTATGTAGTCGAAGACATATGCGATCTCGCTTACGGGAACCTCTACGCGATAGCGCGTCGAGATACTCGAGAAGCTCTGCCTGAAGGACTCGATGAAATCGGCACGCTCCTCCTCGAAGCGGTCCTGGCCAACGTAGGTCTCAATGGGGTTTCTGGTAACAAGGCGCTCGACGAGACAGCAGAGGTGGACGTAGAGCCCAATGATGGCGTTGCTGCCGATCTTCTCGCCTGTCCTGCGCTGAAGCTCGTGCACGGCGCTCTCGATCTCGTGGAATAGCCGCTCCGGGTCGAGGATGGTGATGGAGCGGATGACGTTCTGCAGCGTCATGTTCGAGAGCAGCTTCTCGTGGAAAGAAGAGAGCTCGGAAGCGTCAAGCCACCTGCCGAACACGGCATCGACCTTAGAGGCGGACGCCGTCGACATGATGTCCTCGAGGGCGACGAAGGGGATGGAGGCGACCCCGGGGTCTCCCGTGCCGATGACGGCGCAGACGCGGTGCTCGGAGAAAACGGCGTCGTTCGACCCGTTCGCGACGAGCTGCTTGAAGGGCCTCGTGAGCAGGCGCGCGCCTATGGTGCGCGGGAGGCTCTGCGAGACGAGCTGGCGTATCCTCTCCGCGGCGTCGACCCCGGACTCGGAGCAGAAGACGATGGCGTCCTCACGGTTGACGCGCTCGATCACCTTGCAGTGCGTCACGCACGCGGCGGTCGCATCGCCAAGAACCTCGGCGATGGACTTGCCGCCGAGCAGCCCGACCCCGATCTCGAGCGCAAGACCGGTAGAGACGTTGTTCACCACGCCGATAGTGGAGTCGGTAACGTTCTCGAGGGCCTTATAGGCCTCCTCCAAGGAGCCCATGTCGACGAGGAACACGACCCCGGTGCAGTAGGAATGGCGGTCGACGAGGTGCTGGAGCGGACCGACGATGTCCTTCAGCTGCTGGTCGTAGGGCATGTCGACAGCCTCGTACACATGCATGCCGAGCATACGGTTCGCCGCGTCGGCGATGCTCGTCGCCGTTGAGTAGCCGTGGGACAAGATGACGCAGAGCGTCCGAAGGGCCTTCGCATCGCGAGACTCCGATGCGACGCACAGCGTCAGAAGCGTCTTCGTGAAGTGATCGAGCGAGATTCCCAGCGCCCCTTCCACGTCTGCGGCGACCTGATCGGAGACACTCGAGGCAAACGGCAATTCGGAGGTCACGGCACCGAGGAGATGGGAGATTTGCTCCGCACAGGCAGACTTTCGCTTAGCCAGGCCGATACCCGGCCACAACTGCAGGCAAATCTCCTGGGCCAGTAGAAAAGCGACCTTCCTCGAAAGCTCGATGCCATAAGAAGAGCCTGCGTCGGCAAGGACCGCGCCCACGACGCGCTCGAAGGCGCGCGACCTCGAGGAGGCGACGCCGTGGTCGAAGATCAAGTGATCCTCAACGCCGCGCACAGCGGAGACAGCTTGCGAGACGAGCTCGGAGACAGAGAGCTCCCCGGCGCAGAATCGCTCATCGAGGGAGCACAGGGCATCGAGCGCCTGCTCGACCGGCCCAGTGCTCTCGGCGGCATCCAGGGACGCGTCGATCAGAACGCCATCGTCGGGCTGTTGATCGATCTGCGCGGAGGAGAGGAGCCCGCTGGGAAGAAGATACGGGCGAACGACGACGTAGTCGCCCTCGCGATTGAGGAACGCTTTGGCGCAGCAGTTCGTCACGCAGGCGCGCAAGCCGGCGATGTTATCGGAAAAGTCCGCGTTCACGAGGCAACGGTATGCGCCGCGGCTGATCTTCACATCAGAACCGATTCGGCACCCCTCGCTGCGCAGGAAGCTCAAGATGAGATCCTCGCGCTCCTCGGGGGTCCGCTCCTTGAGTGAGGGGACGCGGGCACAGATGGGCATTTTGCTGTAGGCCGAGGAAACCTTCAGGTCATCGGCGGAAAGCGTCGTCGAAAGAACGAGGCGAGCGCGCGGCGCATCCTGGGAGGCATCGAGCCCGAGGGCCGTCGCAAGGCAGTGCTCCATCGCAGAGGGAGAGAGTGCCTCGATGCCGTTGACAAAAACCACACCCCCGCGCGATTTCGCGATCGACTCGTCAAGAAGCCCGTTGAACGAGGCGGCATCCGGGACCCCGGCGCAGTCGATGCGCACATAGGAGGAGTCGCGGGACAGCAAGCCCTGGTTCTTGCCGTACTCGTACACAAGGCGAGAAAGGAAAGACTTACCGACACCCACGCCGCCGCTCAAGAGGATGGGTAGGCCAAACGGAGGGTACTGAACCGCAGCCTTGCACTGCTCGACAACGGAGCTGAGGCTCAGGTCAAAGCCCACGGCACGCGCGAAGTCGCGGTGATCGGCGATTCCCGTCGCCTGGATGAGGTCGGCGAGCGAGGCGTACTCGCTTGCAGAGAGCTTTACCTGAAAACGCTTCTGGAACGCGCGGCGATGAAAATAACGGACAGGCCTGCCCGCCACCTTAACCACAAGGCCGGCGCGAACAAGGTCGTTGAGGTACTGGCTCGCCAGGCTCCTGGAGATGATGAGCGTCTCGGCGATGTCGGAGGTGGACAGACGGGCAAGGTCGTCGAGCGAGACGGCAGAGGTGAGGGCCTCGAGATGCTCGAGAATCCTGTCCCTCATGTCGACGGGCTTCTTTGCCAAGCTGTCCTGTGCGGTCTTGTCCATGACTTCTTACCTCCTCGTACAAGGAGTATAAGGGGAACACAGAGAACGGAAAGGGGCGCGTGGGGGAATCAACAGCCCCGAGGAAAAGTCCACCACTTGAGGGGCAGAAAACAACGGCCATTGAACATTCAGGGCCGACGCTCAACACTTCGGCTCGACACTTCGCTTTGGAAAGGGCCCTGCACGATGGTGCAGCCCTCCATCTCGCAGCACAGGTCGCCGAAGGTCGCGAGGATGCGCTCCTTCTGTTCCGCGGGCGAGACGACTCGGTGGGCAAGGTCCTCTCAAAAGGGGTCGTCCGACGCCGCAAGACCTCGATGACCGACTACCGCCTCGAGCAAGTGGCAGATTACCTCTGTACTATCGAACTTGCCTTGGTCAAGTACGAGGCCAAGGAGGACGGTGAGACGTACAACAAGTTCTTCGGAGGTATAGGCTCTTTCAAAAGGAACTGGTTCAAGCAAGCCCGCAGCAAGCGGATATAGGTGGCCTCGCGGTTTCGCAAGGAACGGCCAGCTCTCCTCTGGCGAGGAACACCGGGCGACGTGCCTCGAGCAGCGGAAGCTGAAGCGCAAGCAGAAGCAGCGCGGGCAATGATCGGTGCCGATATGGGCCCAGACGTGAACAGTGCTACGTCCCCTGTTCACGGGGCGCGAAACCGCAAAGGTTGCACAGAGGTTGCAAAATAAGAAGCCCCCGACCTGTTTTCGCAGGTCAGAGGCTTGAAATCAACGAATATCGTTTACTCCCACTCGATAACGAGCGCCGCAGCTAGAAAGGCAGCTCACTTTTTTACAATGCAAGCTAACAGGCGTTTCTTCGACGGAATTTGGTCCTCATTTGATCCTCACGCATAAAACGGAAAGGTTGATTCGAGATCTTTAATCAGCTGGATCATCCTTCGTCAGACATTTGACCCAGCGATAATTTTCATCATCAAGGCGCGAAACCAACTCATGGCGATCTCCGTAGCGCAATGCTATAGGTTTAGGAAATAGATCGTCTTTTACAGAAGCAATCAACTCGCGAGGCGCATTGTTATCTACCAGCGAGATCATTGCAAGAACGTACCCGCTATAGAGACCATCTACATAGCCTGTTTGATGCAAATTATCAATAAGTAAATCATTCGGCAAGCCGCCATATCCACTTGGCACTAGGCCTTCTTCTACGAGCTGAGAAGACCAAAGGGACATAATCTCGTCCTCATCTTTCTTGCTCAGTTTTCCTAGAAGATCATCAAAATCGATACCCTGAACTTTATCGTTAAGGTATGCAAACAGGATTCGAATGAAACTCTTAGCCGTCGAAGACAGCTCGCGATTGATTTCTTCCTTTAGCTCATTGGCGACTCCATCGCCCAATTTCGTTTCTCTATTCATATCCTCTCCCTTCCCAACAGCTTGCCCCAAAGCAATATGTTCCGACCCTCCAATGGCAGAAGCACTTGCTAAGCAAGCGCATATCCCCTCTTGAAACGTTTGTCGAAGGGACAGAAATCGCTATAAACATGACCGTCAATAAGCAGAGAACCATTCGGTTGGCGTATCGTATGCTGCCGAAACTTATCGACATAGTCATCGGACTTATCATGTTCAAAATAGCTGAACCGATCGAGCCATTCGTCGTATTCATCGGCCCGCTCCACACGAGTCTCGTACTTCTTTGCCCATTCAAAAAGAAAAGAGTCGGAAACAGGTCCCCTCGCGAGGAGCACTGGGCCGTCTTCCAGCTGAACCGGAATCAACCCATATGAGGCCGATAGCTGAAATAATGCGTGGGCCGCTTGAACAGGACTACCGAAATCGGTAAATACAAGCGCCCCTCTCTTCACGCCAAGAGCAGCAGACAGTTTTTGGAGTGCAGCGAATTTTGGCACCCTAGCCCCTTGTTCATACGAACGTAGCGTTGCAAGGGAAAGATCGGTCTCTCGGGCCAAATCCGGCTGAGTCTTCGCAGGAGTGCACCGCGCCCTTAGCTCGGGCAGCTTCTTCGACTGCATTCTATTCTGCCAGGGCGTAATCAGTATCCAGGACTCTCGCGGATCGTACTCGTAGCGCAAGGGAAACTGGGACGGGTAAAACTCAGCTGCGAAGTTGTCCTTCCATCTTTCATAGTCATCCCGGTCGGAGTCACTCTCAACCTGAGCATACTGAGCAGCCCATTTCTTCAGGAACGCCTTCATGAAAGATGAAGTCGGCTTGAGCGCAGAATAGCGCTCGTTTGCAACGGGCTCGAATCCGTATGTCGCAGCAAATTGAAAGAAAGCCTGAGCAATTAAGTCCGTATCACTGAAATCGTAGTAGTGGAGCGCCTCGGCTCGTATGCCAAAGGCGTTCGCGAGCCCCTCCAGATGTTCCTCTTTCGGGGCCGACTTCATCAGCTCGTAATTCCTTAAGGCCGATTCTGGGATTCCCGCCGCCTGCGCAGCCACCTTTCGGGTCCATTTACGCGCCGAGCGGAGGCGAAACAGCTTCTGAGATAGCTGCTGCCTCCCCCAGCGCTTGCTCGTCTGTTCCCACTCCCTGTCGGCCGCAAACGACGACAGGGCTTCCGAGATTGTACCGACGTAGTCGACGGCAGTCATTTGGATACACCTCCAAAGAATAGCTGCCCTTAAGTCTACACGCGAAATCTAGTGCGTACAAAAAATGTAGGAGATGTGAGGAGATGTGACTTAATGAGCAAAGTTCCACTTTTCGTCGTAGGTAATACTTTTCTTGTACATAATTGAGACAAGGAACAAACGGTGTCCCATCCTAGAAAGGAGACTTCATATGACACGCCAGCTTATCGGCGCGGAGGAGGTTGCCGAGATCACGGGCATGAGCAAGTCCTATTCGTTCAAGCTCATCAAGACTTTGAATGCAGAACTTGCGGCCCAGGGAATCATGACCATCCCCGGGAAGGTCCAGCGCTCGTATTTCGAGGCACGCCTTCTCTCCGCCCCTTCTAAGCAGAAGGCGGCGATGACTAATGTCGGTTAGCCGCGACAAGAAGCGCGGGACTTGGACGGTTGAGGCTTGGTACCGCAACTCCATGGGCGAGCGCCACAAGAAGACGAAACGCGGGTTCGTCTCCAAGAAGGAGGCTGTGGCTTGGGAGCGCGACTTCCTCGCCTCCTGCAACGAACGTGTCGAGGTCACCGTCGAGGCCTTCGTCAAAACCATGTACGCATGTGACATCTACCCTCGACTGCGAGTCGGCACCAGGCTCACCAAGGATGCCATTATCGACAAGTACATCCTGCCCATTTTTGGCCCCATGCGCCTTTGTGACGTCAAGGCTGCGGACGTGGTGCGTTGGGAGAATTGGCTCCTTGAGCAGAACCTGTCGCAGAGCTATCTCCACACAATTTGCAACCAGTTCTCAGCCATCTTCAACCACGCCGTCCGCTTCTACCGCCTGCCCCAGAATCCCATGTTGGCGGCGGGAAAGGTCGGCTCCAAGCGCCCCGAGAAGGAGATGCTCTACTGGACCCCTGCCGAGTTCAAGCGCTTCTCCCAGGCCATCGAGGACAAGCCGCTCATCTACCTTGCATTCCTCACGCTCTACCTCTCGGGCTGTCGCGAGGGCGAGCTCCTCGCCCTCCGTCCGGAAGACATCGACTTCAATCTCAACGTTATCCGTATCCGTCATTCCTACGCCCGCATCAAGGGCGAGGACGTTATCGGTCCACCCAAGACGCGCGCCTCGAAGCGGGACATCGTCATGCCGAGCCTCCTTCGTGAGGAGCTGCGTGATTATCTGTCGACACATCCCGAGATCGCCCCTACCGACCGGCTCTTCCCCGTCACGAAGCACGCGTTGTCGCATGAGATGAAGAGGGGTTGCGAGCTCTCGGGCGTGAAGCGCATCCGCATCCACGACATCCGCCACTCGCACGTCAGTGCGCTCATCAACAGCGGCTACTCGCCCACGGCAATCGCCGACCGCATGGGTCACGAGACCGCCGAGGTCACGGAGATGTATTCGCATCTCTTCCCCTCGACCCAGCACGACCTCGTGGAGGCGCTGGACGAGGTGATGTCGGATGTCTAGGCCGATTGTGGACGCCAAGGGACGCCGTCGCTGCAAGACCATCGCCTTCCGCATGTCGCCCGCAGAGGCGGACCAGCTCGACCTCCGCGTCGCTTTGAGCGGTCTGTCGAAGCAGGACTTCATCGCGAGAAGCCTGCTGGAAGGCACTTTTACTGTGGTCGCAACCACCCGCATGCGCAAGGCGGTTAAGGAGCGCATGGGACCTGTCGTAGCGGAACTCCGGCGTATCCGGCGCGCAGGAGACATGAACGACGAGCTCGTCGAGTCGCTCGAGACGCTCGCCGCCTTTGCCGGATCGTTCGCGCCCGAGCGCTCCCCTGTGGAGCTTGAAGACGCCCTAATCGCAAACCTGGGTCTGGACGACGGCCTCCCCTACCAAAGCTCGGCCGTCGCCCAAAAACATGAGCCCACACGTAAGGAGGACTCTGTCGATGAATCTTAGCATGATGAATTCCGCCCGACGCCGCGCCGTCTTGCGCGACTACCGCCTCGACCACCCCTTGTCGGAGGAAGAGCTGGTCGAGCGCCTTATCGACACGGAGCTTCGCCTCCGCCGGCTCGAAGCACTCGCCTCCGCCAAGAACCACCCCATCAATGGCCCTCGCCGTCATCATTCTTGTGAGGCGATCTGATGGGCACGCAGAAGCACGACGACGCCCCCGAGCCGCAGTCCCCGGAGCGCCGCTCCCCGCCGACGGTCAACGAGATCGTCGAGGAGCTCAAGTCTCTTCCCCTGAACGTCGGCTACAACCGTCTCGCGAACGAGCTCTTCAAGACTGGGCCCCTGCCCTGGGATGCAGATTCGCAGGAACGCCGGTGGCGCGATAGCGACGACGCACGGCTCTTCGCCCTCCTCCAGCAGATCATCTCTCTCCAGAAGGAGAAGTTCATGCTGCTCGCGCTGACCATCGTCGGCGAGGACAACGCCTATGACCCGCTCGTTGCCATGCTCGATGCCCTCACCTGGGACGGCATCCCGCGCGTAGGGACGCTCCTCAATGTCTACCTTGGCGCGGAGAGGAACGCATACGTCTCGGAGGTCGAGCGCATCTTGTTCTGCGAGGGCATCGCCCGCGTCTACAGCCCGGGCTGCAAGGCCGATTACATGCCCATCCTGTGCGGTGCCGGAGGCATCGGCAAGTCCTCCTTCGCGAGGGGCCTCGCCATGCGCGACGAGTATTTCAGCGACTCCGTGATCAACCTCGGCGACGTCAAGCTCACGGGCGAGCAGAACCGGGGCAAGTGGATCATTGAGATTCCCGAGCTCAACGGCATGTCCGAGCGCTCTATCGAGAGCGTGAAGGCTGGGGTCACCCGTCAGGTCGATGAATTCCGAGGGGCCTATTGCCGCAGGACGGAGGCGTTTCCCCGGCGCGTGGTCTTCGTCGGCACCACGAACGAGGCCGACTTCATCCGCGAGCGGACGAGCGGCGCAAGGCGCTTCCTCCCGGTGCTCTGTGGCATCGAGCGCACGGAGAAGTCCGTCTTCGACGAGGGCTTTCCTACCGCCATCCGGCAGGCATGGGCAGAGGCCCGCACGTGGATGAAGACGGGCGACCCCCGTTTCTCGACCGTCCTCACGCCCGAGATGGAGGTCGAGGCGGCCGCACAGCGCGGACGTTTTGTCGAGGAGGACCCCTGCGTGCAGAAGGTCCTCGCGTATCTCCCCGGCAACACCGACCGTCCCATGTGCACGTTCGAAATCCTCGACAAGGCCCTCCACCTTGAGAAGACCAAGGCCAACTGCAAGATGGTCAGCCGGATCCTCTCGTCGCAGTGCCCCGGATGGGTTCCGGGCAACAAGCGCCTCTGCCCTCCATACGGCAAGCAGCGCTGTTGGGTGTTCCGGGAAACGGATTAGGGCCAATTGGGTGCCGCAGCATGTCGCAGTGGCACCCTGTCCACCGCCCTTCACCTGCAAGACTCGGCAGACGGTGCCGAAGGTGCCATGGGTTCCAAAACTCTTGGCCGCTCCTCGGCACCTTCGGCACCACGCAGTCTCTCCGCAGCTAGAACCATCGCTAACCAAGACATTCAAGCGAGTTGCCGGCACCCGTGCGGCACCGGCAGAAAGGAAACACACGATGAAACTGATCGAGAAAATGAAATCGCGCCTCGCCGACCTCCTCGGGACAATCCCCGAGCACAAGGGCGACGCCGTCGACTCCGTACTCTCCCATCTGCTGGAATCCGGTCCCGGCCTGAACTTCACGCGAGCAGCGCGGGTCAACGAGCGTCCGGGTTTCACGCGCGTCGTTCGCGCCGGAATCGCCTACTACGCGAAGCCGGAGTGCAAGGTCTTGAACCCGTTCAAGGAAGGCGGGAACGGCGTCTACTTCGTCAAGGGCTGCAACGACGACCCGACCGGCCTCTACTTCACCGACGCCTACCAAGTCGACGATGCGGAATACGTCGATGCCATCGCGGCCTATCTCTTCGCCTACGGAATCCCCCGCGACGATCTCGTCATGGTACCCATCACCTTCTGGCCCAAGACCTACGAGCGCACGCCCGAGAACATCGCCGCCCTCCGTGCCGTCGGCGCACCCCTCCCGAACGAAGGGATCTAAGATGACCACCGGCAAAGACAAGTCGAAAGTCATGAGCCTTCGCCTCCCCGACAAGACCTATCGCCGCCTCCACGCCTACGGGGTTTCCAAGGGGCTCAGCGGCAGCGCAGCCGCCCGCGAGCTCATCGCCGCTGGGCTCGCCTCCGACGGCCTGGCGCTCTACTCCACCGAGCTCGGAACCTATCTGCGCGGCGTCATGCAGCCGCTACTCGAGCAGCTCGACCACACGCTCGACGAACGCAACGCCGAGCAGGAGGACCGCATCGCGCGCGTCGTGCACCGTGCTACGCGCGCCTCTATCGTCGCGGCAATCGCGGCAGTCGAGGTCGAAAAGGGCACGTTCGAGGGCTTGGATGGCGTGAGCGCCTCGGACATCTACGCCGCTTACGACAAGCAAGCCGGCCTCATGCAGCGCGGCATGACGCTCTCTGAGGCGAGGGGGCGCCTTTCTGATGGCAAGTCGTAGCAGCCTCGTCGTGAACGCCCGCGTGCACCTCCCCGGGTCGCGCGGGCGTTCCGCCGTCATCACTAACAACATCGAATACGTCGCCACGCGCGAGGGAGCCGACAAGTCAGCCACCGTCGACGACCTCAGGCGCTCCGAGCTCGCTGAGAAGATGGGTCTCGTCGGCTACTACGCCGAGAGGCCCGGATCGACCGCGCTCTTCGACCAGAACGGGGCCGTCCCGCTCCGCACGGCCCGCAGGGAGCTCGAAAAGGCTGACGGCGCGATTGCTACCGTTGTGCTCAGCGTCCGCAGGGACGAGGCATGCGAGCTCGACCTCGCGTGCAAGGAGGACTGGCAGCGCTTCTGCCGCCGAAACCTCGCGCCGGCGCTTGCCGAGGCAATGGGCATCCCCGAGTCCAGCGTCCGTTGGGTAGCCGCCGAGCACGAGAACCACCCGAATTCCAAGCACGTGCACGTTATTGCGTGGTCGTCCGATGGCTCGTTCGATTCACTCATGGCCCGCAACAGGCTCGACCGGGCAAGAAACGCGCTCACCGACGCGGCCCTGGCCCCGGCGCTCGCGGCCGAGTATGAGGCCCGCGACCTCGCGAGGTCGCGGGCGGTCGACGCCGTCCGCCATATCCCCGCCGACGAGATTGGCGTCGCTCTGCCTGCGGACGGCCGAATCTCCTACGCGCACCTCCGCCGCTGGCACCCAGATGTCGCCAAGGCTGTCGATGTCGCAATCGCGGAAGCAGGGTCGAGGCATCCTGAAATCAAAGGGGCGAGCGCCGCCTACAGCAAGTCCGTGGAGCGCTGCGCCGACCTCAAGGGTCTTGAAGGCGTTGCGCGGGACCGCTACGTGAACGACGCCATGCGCGAGCTACGCGCGCGCCAGGGCAACGCCCTGCTGAGGGTCATCGCACCCGATCGGGCGACGGTCCCCGAAAGGGAGCTGATGAGGTCCGCAAGGCCGGACGACGGGCCCGCGGCGGAGCGCAAGCGAATGAAGCCGCTCGTCGGCGAGATCCGCGCCTGCGTCGTCGGTAAAGACCTGGAGAGAGCACGTGAAGCCGTGCGCAAGCGCAGGCCTATCCCAGAGAGGTGCCTCCGATCATGCCCGTCCTACGCGCTTTCTATGGCAAAAGCCCCGGTTGCCGCGAGCAGAGCCATTACCAAAGCGCTCGCGTTCGCAACGGAGAACCCCAGAAGAAAGAAGGACCTGTCAGATGAGGTCGGCCAGAAAGCCGAGCGCGCGCTCGCAAGGGCGCTCGCAGCCGCTGTATCGGCCGCGATCAGGGGCGATGCGGCGGGCATCGTGCTCGACTCAGCGAAAACAATAGTGAAGGGAATGATTCTATGAGCAAGCAGAAGAGCTTCAACGTCGACGAGGGCGCGCATTTCAAGCGCTGTGTCGCTGCCGGCACGGCCGTTGGGACCGCGATCGCGCTCGCCCTGCTGCCGGCGGTATGGCGCTGGCTGAAAGCACGGGTCATCGGCATCGCCGCAACGCTCACAAGCTTCGGGACGGCCGCAGCGCCCGACCCCCCCGGTACCATGTTCCAAAACCCGCTCGAAGCCCTGCCGGAGCTGATCCAGGACGATACTTTCCTCGTGGGATGCGCGGCAACCCTCACTGTCTCAATGGCTGCCGGCATCTGGAGCCACCTCGACTGGTCGCGCTGGCTCCACGACGGGACCTGGGTCGGTGGGCGCCGCGCGCCCGGCGCGCCCATCCACGGCGACGCGAGGCTCATCTCGGCGCACGGCGAGCTTAAGTGCCAGAGCGAGTCGTGGCAGGAGGGCGGCAAGCCCTCGGGCGGCACTTTGGTCGTGGGCGAGATCGGGAGGAGCGTCAGGCTCATCGACTCGGTCCACGCCTGCATCCTCGCCGAAAGCGGCGAGGGCAAGAGCCGCCGCGTCGCCATTTTATCAGCCATGGCTAACTTCGAGCAAGGCCGTTCCCTCATCATCAACGACATCAAGGGCGAGCTCAGAGCCTTCCTTGAGCCTGCGTTCGAGAAGGCGGGCACTCACCGCATCGTCGACGTGATGTTCGACGCGCCCGCATCCTCGGTTCGGTTCGATCCGCTCGAGAGGGCAAAGGAGGCCTTTAGGGCGGAGAGGGCCGGCGGCTGCGCGCGAGAACTGCGCGAGCTCGCGCGCTGCATCGTGCCCGCGCCGTCGAAAGGCCAGCCGTTCTTCTACGACGGCGCTCGGAACCTCTTCGTCGGTATCTCCCTCGCCCTCATCGAGGACGCGTCCATCCCGGAAGACGAGAAGACCGTCATGTCCGTCGCGGCCGCAATCTCGCCGTCGGGCGATCAAGGCCCGCTTGACCGCATCGCCGCCCTGGCGGCGTCTTTGCCCGCCGGAGACCCCGCCCTCCCCTTCCTCGGCGGACTCAACGGTGAGCACGGAGGCGGGCCCGGCATCGTCTCGACTCTGAGCAACTGCCTCACCGAATACGTCGACGGCAACGTTGCCCGGATGCTTCACGACGACGAGTGCGGCCTCGGGAACATCGGCGAGGAGCCCACAGCGGTCTTCATCTCATCGTCCTCGGCAACGGGCAACTACAAGAGACTCGTCCAGACGTTCGTTTCCCAAGCGCTCTCGGCGCTGCGCTCCTGCGCTGCGGGCCATGCCGGGCGCTGCCCCGTCGAGACCGTCCTCCTCCTCGATGAGGCGGCATCCCTCGGCCGCAACGAGAGGATTGTCCAGGACCTGGGAGAGATGCGCTCGGAAGGCGGCCATGTTTTCTGGTTCTGTCAGTCGCTCCTCCAGCTCCAGTCCGTCTCCGGCTACAGCCGAGAAGAAGCCGAGACGATACTCGACCTCCTCAAGGACAAGGTCGTTCTCTCCTGCTCCAACCTCGACACGGCGCGCAAGCTCTCGGAATCGATGGGCTCCTACACCGCGATCGCGCAGTCCACAAGTAGAACGAAGGGAACGAACACCGGGTCAACCGGCATGAGCGAGGGGCTCGTCCGCAGGCCGCTCATCACGCCCGACGAGCTCCAGCGTTGGACTGGCCGCGAGACGGGAGCCCTCGTGATCCACGACGGCGCACCTATGGCCTTCCCCAGCAGGGACGTCACCGAGACCTTCGTCGGGCCCATGCTCGGGATGACGTCCCCCGAGGCCGAACAGGCACTTATGGAGCAATCGACCGCTCGCCGCGAGATCAGGAACGAGACGGTACCGAAGATTTGGCAGGGCCCGACCGACCCCGGCGGCGCGGCGATAGCACCAACGAAGCCGAAAACGGTGGCAGGATACGTTCCCGAGGGCTTCTAGCCGCGTAATCGCCCATATCCAGCGGAAACGCCTCGATCAACTACGCGCCCGCACCCGCGTACTACACGCGGGTGCGGGTGTTTTTCGTTTTAGGTGCAGGCATCTACCTGCGCTTTCGAACTCGGCGCGCCGAGTTGCGCCGTTTGCCTCCGGCGAAACGTAGTGGAGCCTTATCCTGCACCGCCGCTTCGTGGCGGAAAACCGAATCCAAAATGACGCGTAGCATTCGAACCACAGCGCCGAAAAAATGACGTCAGAAGCCGGCAGCCGAACTATCCATCGAACAGGTCTGAATCGAAAAACTCTCTCAGGGAAACGCCGAGCCCGCCTGCGATGCGCTCGATATTCTCGATTGAGACGTTGCGCTTGCCGGTCTCGACTTCGGCGAAGTAGGTGCGCGACATCTCGATGGAGTACGCGAAGGCCTCCTGGCTCAGGCCGAGCCCGGCCCTTAGCTCCTTGATGCGGAGCCCCACGCGCATCTTGGGGTCCAGCTGAGTCATCGACACCTCCCATCCTTCGGTGTCAATGATTCAAGCCAACCCTATATAAGTCACACCTATATAAGTGACAATTTGAAATACAATGCAAATATTGAAGTATCGCAATCAGGAAGGAGCCATGGTGGTTACGGAGATTCCGAAGGTGACGGACGATATGGTCTCCGGGGATGCAGTGGAAAAGGAAGAGGGGAAACCTTTCGTGCTCTTCGGGCGCGAGTTCTCCCGTAAGCAGGTCTGCGTGGCTGGTGCGGGAATCCTCTGTGCGGCGCTTCTCATCGGCGGCGGGGCTTACGCCATCTCACAGGCCAGTTGGACGGGAGATTCCAATGCTCCTGCGGTGTCCCAGTCAAAGGACGATGAGAAGCAGGACATGGTACTTACCCTTGAGGTAAAGGCTGACGGCTGGGATGCGGACACTTCCACGCCCGTTATCGCCCATATAGAGGATGCGAACGGGAAGGTGGACTTCTACACCGCCATCGCCGCGAACAAGCAGGTGACCGTGAAGGTCGGCAAGTCCGGCACCTACACCGTCACTCTCATCCCGCCGGTGAACGCGGACGGCTCCACCTATAAGGCAGCGTCCAGTAAGGTCAAGGCCGGGAAAGATGACAAGAAAACGAACGGTACCGTCATCACGCTCGAAAAGGTGGATGCGGGCAAGGTGACGAAGGATGACCTGACCGCCATCGCCAAGGACGTTGCAGCAGCCGTGAAGAAGGGCGATTCCACCCTGACCGGAGACAAGGGCGCGGCGGTCGCGAAGAAGTTCGAGGACAACATCAAGAAGAACCCGAACGCCGACGCGGATGCCGTCGAGAAGGAGAGCGAAAAGGCGCAGGAGACGGCCAAGGAGGACAAGTCTGACGCGAAGACCCCGGAGACCTCCGACAACAAGAAGAACGATTCCGGTTCCAAGAACTATAGCGGAAACAACGGCTCTGGAAATAAGTCGGACAGCAAGCCGAGCGAAGGTAGCGGAAACTCCGGCTCCGGTTCCATCTCGGGCGGCTCATCAAAGAAGGATGACACCCCGGCGCATCAGCACAACTGGGTTGCCCAGACAAAAACCGTCCATCACGACGCTCAGTACAAGACCGTCCACCACGACGCGGTGACCCATCAGGTGTGGCATGACACGGTGACGGAGGAACACTATATCTGCAACCAGTGCGGTGCGGATATCACGTCTGACCCTTGGGGGCATATTAACAACTCTCTTATGAATGGTGGTAATTGCGGAAGCTATCACTCTACCTATGTGACTGTAAAGCAGGGGTATTATGAAACCGTGACCGACAAAGCAGCCTATGACGAGCAGGTGCAGGTGAGTGCAGCATGGGACGAGACCGTGACCACCGGGTACAAGTGCTCGGACTGCGGAGCCACGAAATAGCGTCCGTAGCCGGATTCCGGGTCAGAGCGTGTATATGCCAGACAGGAGTCCATCGACGACAAACGCATAAATCCCAAAACTCGTCACGCACCCTCGAGTTTCCTTAAGCAAGGTTCCAAGGGGCAGCAGCCCCTTGGCGCGCAGGGGTGCGGGGATGGCGCGAGGCATCCCCGGAATAGCTGGCGCGGTCACGCCGATGGCATGCCCGCGCTCTCTGGATGCGCCTCACCCCTCTCCGGCGACGTACATGGTCCGCCCACTCTCGCAGTCGATGCTTTCCACGTCGCCGCGCCCGATGCGGACGGCGGCCCATCCGCCCTCATCCCCCACCAGGGCATCGGCCTCGCCGCACGCCTCTGAGACGAGACGCTCGAGCCCGGGCGACCCTTCCGGCGCGACACCCACCTCATACGCCCCTCCCTCGAGGTCCGTCTCGTACTCAACGACGACCGTCAACTCGTTTGCCTCGCCCGAAACCTCGCTAGGGCAACCTACGACACCGTACTCGAACATCCCCATGGAGCTACCTCCTCCTGACGGCGCTGAGCGGCTTCGGGGAGAAGTGCTCGTCGCGTTCGACGGCGGCGAACCCCATCTGGCGGTTCAGCTCCTCCATCTCCTTGATGCTGAAGTAGCCGAGCTCGTCGTCGTAGCCCTCGACGAGGCCGAACGCCTCGTCCGTGCCGTCGAACTCGAGCAGCCACCAGTCCCATCCGCTCACACACGAGAAGTAATGAACGTAGACGATGGGGTCTTCCGCGCCGTCTTGCTCATAGAGCCTCGGCAGCCCCTCCGCAATCTCCCTCGTCATCAGCTCCTGCATGTCTTCCTCCGTTTCCGGGCACGCTGCCCTGAACATCTCGCCCTTGCGGGCAAAGCCGAATGGCGACGCCGCGCGTCGTCGTCGGCTTTGCTCCCTGCAAAGCCGCACCGGAGCGAAGACGGGTCAAGGGAGTCCATGACGACCTCCACCAACCGGAGCGGAGCGGAGGTTTGTGCGGGGTCTCATGGGCCCCTTGACGCGGCGTAGCGGAGGTGCCACCCACGTAACGGATACGAGGTCATGACCGGCGAATGCCACCGAAATGCTTGAAATCATTGGTCAAGACTGAAGAGAGGCGGCCATCCCTAACGGATGGCCGCCTTAGCGTGCCTTACTATTTCTCTTCTGGTATATGGCCGAGACGTCTGCCGGGCAAATCCCGACGATACTAGTGATAGTCGTTTGCGAAGGAGCCGTAGAAGAGCGCCTTACAGTCGACATCGCTGTAGGCCATAATGGCATCCTGGACCTCGGGGCGCAGGAGGTTGAGCACCTTGTACACGCCCTCGCCCATATCACCGACGAAGAGTACCTGCTTGAACACGTCGGGATAATCGCGCAAGTAGGTTACATAGCCTCTGAGCTTTGCCAGCGTGTCACCGAGGAACTCGCCATGCGGGTCGACGATGGACGGCCTGATGACACCCTCAGCATCCTTCACGAAGAAGAGGAAGTCTGGATGCAGGGCCTTGCGTCCCACCGAAGACATGTACGGGATCGAAAACGCCTTGGCAGACATGCTGCCCGACGGATTGCGATAGAAGGCAACCGTGCGATTCTTTGCCAATTCGTTCCTAACGATATAGTCTTCCGCCGGGTTCAGGTCGAGCGGGCAGAGGCCGTCCTCTTTCTGCACGATATGGCACGGATACTTAGCGAAGTCGTCCGACGTGCTGGTAGACGTGGGCCACTCTATCTTTGTGAGACGCTTGCCCTCGGTTTCACGGGCCAGCTCGTCGTAGCGCTGCTTTGCCACATCGTTAAGGTAGTCATAATCGCCAGATCCATCGACCTTATCGAAGTATCCCTTTCGGCATTGAGCCGCCCAGCCCTCGAGCGCATCAACGATGGCCTGCGTGCGCACCGCTGCGGCAAGGCGCAGGTCGCACTCGGGCCGCCCAAGCTCCTTGAAGTTGGCGCGACGATACTCATTCGCAAACTCCTTAGTGAAATGCATGTCGGCGTCGCGGGCGGCCTTTCTGAGACCCTCGGCGTCCGTGCGGGCCTCCTCCTGCTCCTGGTCCTCGGTCTCGTTGAGCTTGTCGAGCGTGATCTTGACGGTCTCGGCAACCTCTACGTCGTGTTTGGTTTCGCGGTACTCGTCCTCGTTAGCAACGATGTATCCCTTGAGCTTCTGGACGAACTGTTTTTTCACGTCGGTTGCGGCATTGACATCGAGGCCAGTCTCGACAAGCAGAGTCGCCGTCTTAACCAGGCTCTGGAATTCGTTTCTAGCCTTCTTCGGAATGCGCTGGACGGGGATGGAATCGAAGGCTGTGCGGATGCCCTGCCACTCCTGGTGCGTGAAAGACTGCTCGCGCTTGGTGGGCGGCTTGGGCTTTGCCATGGGCACGGGTTTTACGACCGAGACGGGCTGGGTCGGCTCGGTCTGTGTGGAACTTGGCTCAGGGGTCGCAGGTTGCTGCGGGGCAGGCGCTGCAACGTAGTTGCCCGTTGCGGGCTGAGGCGTCAGCTCCGCTTCTGGCGCCGGGACGTCGACGGGCCTGACCGCCGAGGCAAGCGAGGGCTGCGTTCCCTGCATGTCCAACGGCTCCTGAATCGCGATGCCGGCAAGCGGCGCCTGGTAGCCGGGTTGTGCCTGCCGCGCCGCCTCGATGGCCTTCTCGTTCTCCTCGTACGCCTTGAGCTCCTGTTGGTAGTCGGCATCGGACTTGGGCGCGGCCGCCGTGATAGTCACGGGGTTGAGAACGATGTTCTGTTTGCCGATGGAGCTCTCGCCCATGTCGTCCTTGCGGCCCATGAGGTAGTCGACCACATCCTGAGTGCTCTCGGGATTGAACTGGGGCAGGTAGCAGGCGACGGAGTTCAAAAGGTCATCGGATTCGATGCGCCGCGCAAGTGGGGTGCGCACCATGCGCCCCACGAGCTGTGCGATATAGGTCGAGTCCGAACGCCTGCGCTGTGAGAAGATGACCTCCGCTCGTGGGCAGTCCCATCCGTTGGAGACGGCCTCCTTGGCGAAAAGCACGCGGACGCTCGAGGTGTCCTGAACGAACTCGGGCTCAACATAGCGGATAAGGTATTTTCCCGCCGCGATGTCCTTGTGCTCGCCGAAGACATTGGCAAATGACATCGCCTCGGAAAGGCCGGGGACTAAGTCCATGATCTGGTCGCACATCTCGACCAAGGCCGAGCCGCTCACGTTGTCAGCGGCCTGGATGAGCAGCAGGGGGTTGATGTAGCTCTCGCCCTCGCGGGCGCAGTACTCACCCCACTCGTTGCAAGCCAGGGCATAGCGCTCGCACGCCATAGTAAGGTATTGGTGCTCGACTGGATCGTCCTTCTCGGGCACGCGCAGCTCGATAATATCCTTGAGCAGGCCCGATTCCTGGACCTCGCGAGGGGTCACAGCAACCTTCGGCATGCGCACGCGATCAGCGCGCTGGTCCATAGCCGCCTCGAACCTCTGCGGCGTGGCAGAGACCCCAACGACGATGGGCATCGCTGCACGGCCGTCTAGACCATCAATGAGGTTGGCGTAGATCGTCGCGGTGCCGCGCTCGCTCGAGACATTGGCCCCCAGGCCGCGGTGGGCCTCGTCTATGAACAGATAGAGGTTGCGCTCCGGATCCCTGATGGTGCGGTCAAGGATGTCCCAGAACACGCGGCCGGAGTTGGCCTCACCACCCTTGGTGAGCAGGCCATTCTTGCTAAGCAGGTCCTTGCTGAGGAAATAGACGTGGCGCGGCTCAAGAATGTCGTGCGCAGCTCCGAAGTCGTTGGCAATCGTGACCAGATGGCGCCTGTCAAGGATGCTGTCTGCCAGCTTGTCCGCCACGTTGGAGAAACGCACGCTCGTCTGCTCGTTCAGGCTCGGGGAATCCGAAAGCCAAAGGACAACGGCGTTCTCGTCGGGCATGAGGCCCAAATCGTCGTCTCCGAAGAAGAGCACTTCGATCGTCGCCGCGCACATGACCGTCTTGCCCGACCCCGTGGGGGATGCGAGGCATATCGAGGACAGCTCGCCGTCCTGCTCGTAGCGTCGACGCATCGACTGCAACTTGTTCACCAGGGTCTCGACTGCCCCGGCTTGAAAATCCTTAAGTTCGACTCTCATGCTTACCTCACCGCATCCTCGGCGGCAATCTTGAACGATTGCAGGTAGTTCTCGTACAGGCGGACGACGTCGAGCCCGGGCAGCTGTGCCTTGATGGAGGCATATCGAGCCGTGTCGTCCGTGATCACATAGGCGCACCTTATGCTGGCATTCTGCTTGACGGTGTCTATGAAAGAGCCGACCGAAGCAAAGTCGAAGAGGACGGCGTAGGCGTCGGCCATGGCAAAGCCCGGCTGTTCGTGCTTGATAATGCCGCCACGCGAGCCAGCGCGCAGCCAGAGCAGGGGCGCGATCTCCTCGAAGGCCACGCCCAGCTCGACAGCGTCTGGGTCTTCGTAGGTGAGGTCGAAGAAGACGGCGTTCTCCTCGAAGCCGTCGGCCATGGGGAACTCATCGGTGAACTTGTAGTCACCCTTGATGGGGTCGCCCTCGGGCGTCTTGCCCGTGATGGCCGCCGTGACGCGAGGTTTGGTAACGTACTGGCAGATACCCAACGCCTCCCATTCGGGGTCGCCCTGGCGAAGACCGCACTTGGTGAGCTTTTTGGATTCGTCCTCGGAGACCTCGTTGTTCGTGACGCTGACGGAGCGCCTGCGCCCGCCGTCCTGATGGTTCAGGCGCATGACGGCATGTGCTGTGGTGCCCGACCCCGAGAAGAAATCGACCACAAGGGCGTTGGGCTTGTTGGCGACGAAAAAGCGAATGGTGTCTTCGACGGCATAGAGGGACTTTGGGAATGGGAAGCGCCTGTTCGGGAGCAAGCACTTCAATACTCCTGTCCCTGACTCGCTAGCTGAATGCGATTTTTGGTTCCATACGGTCATTGGACGAACGTTTGCTTCGCCTTGTTGCTCCAGGACAACAGCTCCATCAGCATCGTATCCGCGAACAGCCAGCTTTCCAGACTGAACATCCTTAACTTGACCAGAAGTAAGATGATATGGAACACGTTTAATGCCATCCCATGGCCCGAATTTTATATAGCCTTCTGACTGATAGGCACGAAATGTATCGGGTTTAAGAGACCAGGTGAGCTCTTGTCCCCCTTCGCCGATTGGCCATACGGCAACTTCACTATCATTAGTTAGATAAGAGTTGCGATCGTAATCTACGGGAAGTGAATCTCCGCACCTAATATAGGAGCCATCTTCGGCAGAGAAAACAAGCGGATAAAATAGATTTGGCCGAGCGGTTCTTCTTCCGTTGTTGCTTGCGCTACGCAGCAGGCCCTTCCAACGGATTGGCTTCGCCTTCTTCTCTTCCTGTTTCAGCATTGTGTTGCCAATGCTCCCAACGGAAGCGCCTCCAATAAGCACAAAGAATAAATACTCCTCGCAACGCGAGAACTCGTTATCCCGACGGTGTTAGCGCCGGAATAATTTAGCCAAATATAGTCGGCCGAGATTGACCAATCCCGGCCGACCCATTTTAGCCAACACGCCCGCATCTATGACTTTCCTATCGCATTCCTACATCCCCTCGGGCTGGATCCCCCTCACCTTCACCGCCTGGGGGACGGCCTCCACCGAGTAGGTGTCGAGCTCCCTGCCGCGGTAGCTCGGGCCCCGCATCACGAACACCGACGCCTTGTCGAACAGCCTGTCGAGGGCGCAGAGGAGCGTGTCGTCGCCCGTGAAGAACTCATCCCACCCGCTCGGGGCGATGTTGCTCGTGAGGACCATCGCGTTCGGCCCCTCCTTCTCGTAGCGCCTGTCGACGACATCGAAGAACAGGTCGGTGCACGGCCTGTCGTAGACGCATCTCCCCACCTCGTCAACGATGAGGCACGACGGCTTGACGAGCGAGGAGGCGACCCGCGAGGTGTTTCCCCGCTGGACGGCCTTCTGGAACCTGTCCCTGAGCTCGGTCGCCTTGATGTAGTAGGTCTTGAGCCCCCGCATGCAGCACTCGCGCCCGTAGGCCTGCGCGAGGTGCGTCTTCCCTATGCCGCCGGGCCCGACGAAGGCGACGTTGCGGTGCGCGTAGAGGTCGGCCAGCGACGGGAGCTTGCCCAGCGCGGCCGCGTCCCGGCCCTGGATCCTGGAGAAGTCGAAGCCCTCGAAGGTCTTGGGCTCGCGCCTGGGCAGCCTGCTCAGCCTCAGCAGCGTCTCGATGGAGGCGAGCCTCCTCTTCTCCGCAAGGTAGGAGAAGGTGGCTGCCACGGCGGCCATCTCCCCGTCGCCGAGGTCGAGGTCCGAGGCGAGGGTCGCGAGCTCCTCCGCCCCGACGGCGATCCCGAGCCTCGACGCGGCGTCGCTCGCGAGCTCGTAGGGGCTCGCCCCCGCGCCCGCCATCATTCGGCCCTCCCGAAGTCGAACCTCTCGAAACCGGGCTTCGCACGGGGCGGGGCGATCTGCTCGACCACGGTCCCGACCGGCTGGGTCGGCAGCTCCTCGGGCTGCGCCGGCGATGTCTCCCACTGGCCCTCGCACCAGCTGTCGGTGCCGGCGCCGACGGCGTGGGCGACGAGCTCGCGGGAGAGGTCGTCGCTGTATATGTGCACCACGCGCCCCTCCCGGCTCACCCTGCACTCGCGGCGGCCGTACCAGTAGGGCACGCCGTAGCGGTGCCCCTCGAAGCTCACGAAGCCGTCGAAGGAGATCTTCCGGCGCGGGCACAGGTACCGCTCGACCTCGGCCGTGACCTCGAGCGGCCTGGTGTTCGCCGAGCACGCCGCCTCGTGCTCGCGCATCGGGACGCATGCCGCCGCGCGCCGCCAGCGGCCTCCCTGCTCGGCGCACCAGAGGGCGGCCTCCCGGTTGAGGGCGTCAAGGTCGGTGAAGGACCTTCCCGCGAGGAAGTTCCCCTTCACGAAGCGGACGAGCCTCTCCACCTTGCCCTTCGTATAGGGGTGGCGCGGCCTGCACAGCCTGGTGCGGAAGCCGACGACGCCCATGAACTCGGCGTAGTCGGCCTGCCAGACGGGCCGGCCGTCGGCATCGCGGCGGACGACCACGCTCTTCATGTTGTCGGTGAGCACGGTCGCGGGCACGCCCAGCGCCGAGAACGCGTGCAGCATCCCGATGAGGAGGTTCTCCTGGCGCGCGTTCGGGAAGAACTCGACGTGGGCGCCCCCGCAATGGTGGCAGACCATGGCGAAGCAGGCGATCCGCGCCCGCTCGCCGCCGGGGCGCTCGACCGCGACGAAGCCCCAGTCCATCTGGTAGGCCTCTCCGGGCGCCGTCCTGAAGCGCTGCCTGAGTCCTAGGCCCTTTCGACACCACCTATATTGCGAATCAGCACCGCCGCCCAC
>USAY01000008.1 GCA_900552755.1 uncultured Collinsella sp. | reverse complement strand
ACGTCGGTGCCGTCCATGAGCTTGCCATCGGCCTCGAGCACCACGCGTGAGCGCAAACCGTTTTGCAGCAGCGTCTGCTGGGCCTCGGCAAGGCCAAGCTCCAGCGGCAGACCCGCGTGCCAGATAGAGTCGCGCGCAGCGGCACCCGAGCCGCCATTGTGGCCGCTGATCAAAATCTTGTCGGCAGCGCCCTTGGCCACGCCGGTGGCGATGGTGCCGACGCCGGCCTCGCTGACCAGCTTGACCGACACGCGCGCGCCGGGGTTGGCGTTCTTAAGATCGAAGATCAGCTCTGCCAAGTCCTCGATGGAGTAGATGTCGTGGTGCGGCGGAGGCGAAATCAGGCCGATGCCGGGCGTGGACTGACGGACCTCGGCAATCCAGGGGTAGACCTTCTTGCCGGGCAGGTGACCGCCCTCACCGGGCTTGGCGCCCTGGGCCATCTTGATCTGAATCTCGAAGGCGCTGCACAGGTAGCGGCTCGTCACGCCAAAGCGCGCGCTTGCCACCTGCTTGATGGCGGAATTCTTGGAGTCACCGTTGGCCAGCGGGGTCTCGCGACGCGGATCCTCGCCGCCCTCGCCCGAGTTGGAACGACCGTGCAGGCGGTTCATGACGATGGCCATGCACTCGTGTGCCTCTTTGCTGATGGAACCGTACGACATGGCACCGGTGTTAAAGCGGCGGACGATGTTGAGCGCGGGCTCGACCTCGTCGAGCGAAACCGGCGTACGGCCGCTGGCATCAAAGTCGAGCAAGTCGCGCAGGCGCACGGCGCGGCCGGTGCGGTGCAGGCGGGCGCTGTACTCCTTAAAGGTGTCGTAGCTGTCCTCACGGCAGGCGGTCTGCAGCAGGTAGACAGTCTGAGGGTCGATCAGGTGATCCTCGCCACCAAGCAGGCGCCACTTGGTCAGGCCCAGTGTGGGCAGCTGATCGGGAGCCGGACTCTTAAGGATGGCGAGCGCGGCGTCATAGCGCTCATTCTGCTCACGCTCGACGTCCTCGACGCCCATACCGCCCACACGGCTCACCGTGCCAGCGAAGTACGCGTTAACGAACTCCGGCGTAAAGCCCACGGCCTCGAAGATCTGCGCCGAATGATAGCTCTGCACCGTAGAGATGCCCATCTTGGACATGATGGAGACGATGCCCGCCGTCGCGGCCTTGTTGTAGTTGGCGATGCCCTGCTCGGCCGTCACGTCCAGATCGCCGCGCGCCGCCAGATCGCGGATGCACGCATGCGCGTTGTACGGATAGATGCCGCTCGCGGAGTAGCCCACCAGTGCCGCAAAGTCGTGCGGGGACACGGCATCGCCGCACTCCACCACGATATCGGCAAAGGTACGCACGCCGGCGCGGATCAGGTGGTTGTGCACGCAGCCCACGGCGAGCAGCGACGGCACGGGCACCTCACCCGCAGCGGCACGGTCGCTTAGCACCACGATGTTCACGCCGTCGCGGACCGCAGCCTCAACGTCCTCTGCAAGCTGCTTGAGCGCAGCCTGCAGCGCGCCCTCGCCGGCACCGCGGCGGTACACGGCACGGAAGCGGCGGGTCTTAAAGCCCACGCGGTCGATGGCGCAGATACGGTCGAACTCCCCCTCGTTGAGCAACGGGCGCTCCAAGCGCACCAGCTGGCAGGCCGTACGGGAGTCCTCGAGCAGGTTGCCGTGGTTGCCCAGGTAGAGCGTGGTCGAGGTGACCATATGCTCGCGCAGAGCATCAATCGGCGGATTCGTGACCTGAGCGAACAGCTGATAGAAGTAGTCAAAGAACGAGCGCGTCTTCTTGGACAGGCAAGCCAGCGGCGCGTCGATGCCCATCGAGGCGAGCGGGGCCTTACCCTGCTGGGCCATGGGACGCACGACCTCGTCGACATCATCCCAGTGGTAGCCGAGTTTGGCCATTCGCACGGCGGCGGACACCTCGGCGTCCTCGGCGGGCGTTGTCGCAACGGGTTCATCGAGCGCGTCAACGGTAAGCGTGTCCTCGGCAATCCAATCACGGTAGGGCTTTTCCTTGGCATAGCGGGCGCGCAGCTCGTCGTTGTAGATCACGCGACCGCGGGCAAAATCGACCTCGAGCATCTGGCCCGGCCCCAGGCAGCCACTCGTCAGGATGTTCTCGGGGCTTACCTCGATGGTGCCCACCTCGCTTGCCAGCATAAAGCGACCGTCGCGCGTCACATAGTAGCGGGCGGGGCGCAGGCCGTTACGGTCGAGGGCGGCGCCCAGCGTGCGACCGTCGGTAAAGGCGATGGCGGCCGGGCCGTCCCACGGCTCCATGAGCATAGACTGGTAAGCGTCGTAGGCGCGGCGCTCCTCGCTCAGATTGTCGTTGTGGTCCCACGGCTCGGGCAGCAACATGGACGCGGCACGCGTGAGTGGACGACCGTTCATGACCAGGAACTCAAGTACATTGTCCAGAATCGCGGAATCGGAGCCCTCGCGGTTGATGATGGGCATCACGCGCTCAAGATCGTGCTGCAGCACGGGGCTGTACAGGTTGGGCTCGCGGGCGCGGATCCAGTTGACGTTGCCCTTGAGGGTGTTGATCTCGCCGTTGTGGATGATAAAGCGGTTGGGGTGCGCGCGCTCCCAGCTGGGCGTAGTGTTGGTGGAGTAGCGCGAGTGGACGAGCGCCACGGCCGTCTTGACGGCGGCGTCGTTGAGATCGATGAAGAAGCGGCGCATCTGCGTGGCGACCAGCATGCCCTTGTACACGATAGTGCGCGAGCTCATGGAGCACACGTAGAAGATCTTGTCGCGCAGGGCAAACTCCGCATCAGCCTTCTTCTCGATGGTGCGGCGGCACACATACAGACGGCGCTCGAAGGCGTCGCCCGCCGGCGTGTCGTCGGGACGGCCCAGAAAGGCCTGCAAGATGGTAGGCATACAGGCGCGGGCCGTCTCGCCCAGGTCGTGCGGGTCGACCGGCACCTCGCGCCAAAAGAGCAGCGGCACGCCGGCCTCGGCGCAGCCCTCCTCAAACACGCGACGGGCGTCCTCTACGCCCTTGTCGTCCTGCGGGAAGAACAGCATGGCCACGCCATAGTCGCCCTCTGCCGGCAGAATCTGGCCGCACTTTTGAGCCTCTTTGCGGAAAAAGTGATGCGGAACCTGGAACAGGATGCCGGCGCCGTCGCCGGTGTTCTTCTCGAGTCCGGTGCCGCCGCGGTGCTCCAAGTTGACCAGAATGGACAGTGCGTCGTCCAGGATCTGGTGATGGCGCTCGCCGTTGATATCGGCAAGCGCGCCGATGCCACATGCATCGTGGTCGAATTCGGGGCGATAAAGGCCCTGCTGCTGAGCGGAATCTGCCTGCATCGCGATCCTCCCCTAAATATTAGACAATCAGTTGAATAGGCATACTAGGAGCATCACCGGCCCGTTGTGTTTCCCGCCCGTTTCGAAACAATCGCGTAACGCACGCCCTACGAGTGGACACCGCCGACCTCAAGGACGACAACAAGGGCCCCAAGTTCGGCCTGTAAGCTCACCGCTTCAAACATCTCAATCTGTAACAGGAAGACCCAATTTTGGCGCCTAGATGTTACAGATTGAGATGTTTTCGAGAGACGGTTCCGAATGTCTCGATCTGTAACACGAAGGGCCGGTTTTTGCAGCTAACTGTTACAGATCGAGATTTTCCATAGGACCATTTCTTCCTGTCTCGATCTGTAACACCTAGGTCCAATTTCCATCCCTAGTTGTTACAGATCAAGACATTTCGGCAACTCCTTTCCCCATCCTATTCAAATACAACAATTTTGTTAGTCTCGGTTAACCTTTAAGCCTAAAACGGGTACCCTTTACGGCGTCAAACAAACGGCACGCAGGAGTGCACCATGCTCAACCATCTCAAACAACACTTTGGTTCCCGGCGCACCGGTGGTCACGGAGGCCTAGACATTGCGCGGCATATCGGCCCCGGGTTGCTCGTCACCGTCGGCTTTATCGACCCGGGCAACTGGGCCTCCAATATGGCCGCGGGCTCGCAGTTTGGCTACGCGCTGCTGTGGATCGTCACGCTGTCCACGATCATGCTCATCGTGCTGCAGCACAACGCGGCGCACCTGGGCATCGCCACGGGCATGTGTCTTGCCGAGGCCACGACGCGCCACCTACCCCGCCTCGTCGGGCGTGCGATACTCGGCAGCGCGTATCTAGCCACGGTCGCCACCGCCATGGCCGAAGTCCTGGGCGGTGCGATCGCGCTTCAAATGCTCTTTGGCCTGCCCGTACGCGCCGGCTGCATCATCGTGGCGGCGGCATCGATTGCCATGCTCATGACAAGCTCCTACAAACGCGCCGAGCGATGGATCATCGCCTTCGTAGGCGTGGTAGGACTTTCGTTTTTAGCCGAGCTTGCACTAGTCAAGGTCGACTGGCCGCAAGCCGCCGCAAGCTGGATCACACCCTGTATGCCCACCGGCTCGGCCGCGATTATCGTAAGTGTCCTAGGCGCGGTCGTTATGCCCCACAACCTCTTCCTGCACTCCGAGGTCATCCAATCCATGCACTTTGAAGGCCAAGGCGAGCAGGTTATCGAAGAACGTCTGCGCTACGAGCTCTTCGACACGCTCTTTTCGATGGGCGTGGGCTGGGCAATCAACTCGGCCATGGTCATCCTGGCCGCAACGACCTTCTTTGCGCACGGCATGGTCGTAGACGACCTCGCCGTCGCAGCGGCCACGCTCTCCCCCATTCTGGGCCCGGCAAGCTCGACCATCTTTGCGGTGGCACTGCTGTTTGCGGGACTATCGAGTAGTGTGACGGCGGGCATGGCGGCGGGCACCATCACCGCGGGCATGTTCGACGAGGAATACGACATCCACGACCGACATTCCTCGATCGGGGTGGCGGCCTGCTTCGTCGGCGCAGTGGCGGCGTGCTTGGTCGTCCCGAATCCTTTTGAGGGTCTCATTTGGAGTCAGGCGCTGCTGTCGCTTCAGCTGCCAATTACGGTCTTTGTGCTCATACGACTCACCAGTTCGCCCCGCGTCATGGGCAAATACACCAACTCGCGCCCGCTCAACGCGCTGCTCGTAGGAATCGGCGTCATCGTGACGATTCTCGACATCGTGCTGCTAACGGGGATGTAATTGGGATGGCGTAACTGTCCAGATATAACGTCTCAATCTGTAACACGTGAGACCGTTTTAAACCGTCAGATAAATCAAAAGGGCCCCGGCCGAGAATTCGACCGAGGCCCTTGGACAGAGCTATATGTTGCCGTGAGCCGCGTGCCGACGAGCTACTCCTCGACGAGCTCAAACTGATCGGGACCGACGCCGCAGACCGGGCACACGTAGTCCTCGGGCAGCTCGGGCGTGTCGACCTCAACCTCGTAGCCACAAACGATGCACACGAACTTATACGTCTTCTTCTCCTCAGCCATGATGTTCTCCTCTCGAACGCGACTGGTGATGTACTTCGCTTATTAGTATATGTTATCAATAATATAATGCAAGTACTTTTAGAACATTTCTAGCCTTGATACGAGGACGCCTTCGGAGGCGTCTTGCCCTTCAGGACCTTATGGTAGTAATCGTAGGTGAGCGGCGTCTCGTCACTCAAGCGCTCGGCATCCTCGACCTCGCCGATAAACAGCAGATGCGTGCCAACATCCACAGTGTCGATCAAATGGCAGCTAAACAGGGCCGCCGCGTGCTCGGGCACATAGGGCATGCCCAGAGCCGTCTCGCGGGTCTCGTATTTGGCAAACTTGTCATAATCGCTGCTGGTGCGGAACCCAAAGTTACCGATGTAGAGCATATCGGCGGTCTGATCGATCACGGTCAGCGCAAACGCTTTGGCCGAAGCGATGACGCCCGAGGTGACGTTGCCCTTGTTCACGGCAACCGAAATGCGCGGCGGCATGGACGTCACCTGCACCGCAGTGTTGATGACGCAGCCGGCACGCAGCCCGTCTGCCGCGGCGCTCACCACGTACAGACCGCTCGGCATGGTAAAGAACGCAGTTTTGTCCATAACGATCACTCCCCTAGCTCGGGTTGGAACCTCATGGATGTATGTACCCACAAAAAAGGCAGCGCCCATAACGGACGCCGCCTTTGAAACATATGTGTCAGAACAGTAAGAAAGATGAGACGCCCGCAGTTGCGGTGAAATAGGGACTGAATAGCCCCCTCAAACAGGCAAACCAGTCCGTATTCCACCGCAACTTATGAAGGACGGTCAGCGGTTGCGTTCCTTGAGGGCGCGGTCGATCTCGCGCTGGACATCGCGCTTGGCCATATCCTCGCGCTTGTCGTAGAGCTTCTTGCCGCGGCCCAGACCAAGCAGCAGCTTTACGCGGCCATCGGTATTAAAGTAGAGCTCCAGCGGCACCAGCGCATAGCCGCGGTTGCGCAGTTTGCCGTCGAGAAAATCGATCTCCTTGCGGTGCAGCAGCAGACGACGACGGCGGTCGGGATCGCGATTCCACACGCCACCATGGCTATAGGGGTGGATATGCAGGCCCACGAGCCAGCACTCTCCGCCACGGATCAACGCAAAGGTGTCAGTGATCTGGCAAGCACGCTCGCGAATCGACTTGACCTCGGTGCCGCTCAGCTCAATGCCGCACTCAAAGGTCTCATCAATAAAGTACTCGTGATGTGCCGAGCGATTCTTGGAAATGAGCTTGCGCTCGCGCTTACTGGGCATCGCCGGCCTCCTTGGCGCCATCGGCGTTTGAGCCCGCAGCCTCGCGCTTTGCCCTGCGCTCGGCATTAAGCTCGGCATCGCTCTCGCGCACCAGCTTGATAATCGCCGCGCATGCCTCCTCGCCCACCAGGTCGCGGGCACGGACCGTCAGGCGCGTAGCCTCCTGCTTGTCGCCGTCGCTTGCAGCATCGGTCGCACACATGATCAGGCAGATGGCGATCTCGGCCGAAGGCGAGGTCGGCACGCCCTGCAGGGCGAGCTCACCCATCACATGGTCGTCACTCTCGTCCGCGGCATCCGGATAGGTGGTATGAATCTTGTTGAGCAGGCGCGTCGTATGCGCATCATTGGGCGCCAGGCGCAGCGCCAGACGCGCGCAGCCCACGGCAGCCGAAATGTTCTCGGTCTCGGGCTCCAAGAAGTACTGACCCAAGTTGGTGTAGGCGCGTGCGGCGCACTTACCGTCGCTCGCGCGCTCCAGCACCGAGAACGAGAGCGATGCCCACTCCTGCTTGTCCTCGAGCGCGCGGAACAGCTCGGCCAAGTCCAAGCGATAGTTGCAGTTCATGGGGTCCCAGCGCACGGCCTGCATCAGGGCATTCCGAGCACTCACATAATCCTGCTGGCGAATGTAGGCAAACGCCATGTCGGAGTACAGGCGGTCAAACGGCACCTCGACCTGCACGAGCTCGCGCGGATCCTTTTCCACGCGACGGTAGGCCAGGCGCTCAAACTTGCTATCAAAGCTAAAGTACTGACGGTTCTCCTCCGTCTTGCACTCAGCGTCGATATACTCCTCGGCGAGCTCCACCAGACGCTCAAGCAGCGGCGTCGCCGTAGCCAGGTCGCCCTGCGCCAGATAGTTCTCGGCATACGTGATGTCTTCCAAGCTGATAGGCAGGTCCATGACAACTCCTCGGTCCGGGCGGCAGACTCAACGCGCGCCTTAAATATCAGTCAATACACAAAACCCGGGTCTCTTACGAGGCCCGGGCGTTCAATTTTGGTAGCCCGTACCAGATTCGAACTGGTGATCTCCGCCTTGAGAGGGCGGCGTCCTAAACCGCTAGACGAACGGGCCATATGTAGCAAATGCAATGGCTGGGATGGAGGGAGTCGAACCCCCATTGACGGAACCAGAATCCGCTGTCCTGCCATTAGACGACATCCCAATGACTGCATCGCTGCGCTCGGCTGTGCCTTTGCGCAAGAAAGAAATATACGGGAAGTCTCGCCGTGACGCAAGCCCCAATTTTGACTTTTTTGAAATTCAGTCAAATACGGCCAACACGTGAAGGACCTGTGAAGTCGACCGCTGCACACGAAGGGCAAAACGCCGCGAGCGGTAGCCGTCAACCGTTGGCAGATTCTACCGTGAAAACGATAGCACCAGGCAACACAATCGAAGTATCAATGATCACGTAGATATCGAGGCACCATGGACGAAGAGCTTGATTACCTATGGGAGACCCTGGGCCTCGAGATCACTGCTGACCTTTGGCCCGAACGGGACAAAATCCATCCCACACTGCGCCCCGCCATCACGGTGATGCAGGCAAAATACCGCCGTGCATCCTTTTTGATCATGCGGGTGTCATGGCACGCGGGACTCCCCGACCTTAAGCGAATCCAGGCAAGCCTCGTCGAGCTGTCCGGTATGCCGACCGTCATATCCGAGGCGCACCTGGAGCAGCGCCAGCGCGAGCGACTGCAACAGCAGCGGATTCCCTTTATCTGCCCCGGCGTTCAGGCATATCTGCCCTTTATGGACGAGGAGTACTGGAGCGGCAAGCCCAACAAGCACGTAAAGGTCTACGATCCGCACGAATGGGCACAGCTCGAGGATTGAGCCGAGCGAGCCCGCCGATGGAAAACACGTCCCGCCCTGAGCACTCAAAACGGGTCGCACTTTCCGCAGCCGCTACAGCAACGCCTCGGCCCAAGCCGCTTCCCTAAAGCCGGGAATCGCAAAGTCGTCGCCCACCAGTAGCGGACGCTTGACCAGCATGCCGTCGGTCGCCAGCAGCTCGTAGCACTCCCGATCCGTCATGCCCGCATCCAGACGCGCCTTCAGGCCCAGCTCTCGATATTTCATGCCCGACGAATTAAAGAAGCGCCGCACCGGCAGCCCCGAACGAGCAATCCAGGTCGCAAGCTCATCAGCCGTGGGATTGTCCAAAACGATATCGCGGTCGATATACTCTACCCCATGTTCGTCCAGCCATGCCTTGGCCTTCTTACAGGTCGAGCACTTGGGATATTCAACAAACAGTACGGTCATGGGAATCCTCCGAATATAGATCGGCCAACGCAGGCACACGCCACACGAGGCGCCTTCGTATGATGGGCCAATTGTAGCCCACGGGTCACACGCTAAACGAACCGTACCCCGAATCCGCGTTTGACGAACGGCAGCAGCTCCATTGCCTCGGGCGTGATATGGCCCGCAACGTTCATGCGCTCGTCACCGGGAAGATCGACCCGCGCAATCTCAAGCTCGCCTTCGTAGCGCCCATAGCCGCTATTGCTCACAGCGATCGACCCCGTCTTTCGCGACAGGCCGGCACCGGCATCCATCGGCACGGAATCCGGTTTAAGCGTCGTGCGCGACTCCTGAGACCTAAAGATGAGGGTGCTCGAATCGGGCCGGTCGTGATGAATCTGCCCACGTACATAGGCATAACCAGACTCAAGCTCGCATTGCAGGTCCACGTATCCGGCGGAAACTTGAGCAAACTGTGCCCAGCCCGCATCGGAAAGATCGGGGTCGCCGACCAACACAATGTCGCAATCGGCGCCATGTGCGAGCTCAAGCATGTTGAGGGCAACCTTTGACGCGCGACCGCGCTGTGCTTCGACCGTCGGCAGTCCCTCGAATACCGGCCCGCGAACGTTGGCATCACTCGGCACAAAAGCCATGATTTCGAATCCAAGCGCCGCAAGACGAAGATTCACCCGAGCAATGTCCTCCAGAGCTAAACCGGTATAAGGCTTGGGGTAAAAATTGTGGCAGGCAGCAAAACGAGTCACATCGGCACCGGCCTCACGCCACGATGCGATTTCATCAGAACTCACCGTCGATGCATTGACCACAATGCGAAATACACCGGACAGCTCCGCGACCCGCTGGGCGCTAAAGCCATAGTCCAAACGAAGGTATTCCAACCCCAGATCGCGCAGGTCCTCGATGCGCTCAAGCCCGAGCAAATCGCACGTGCGCGGCCCCACATCGGCGATGAGCGCAATGCCGCGGGCGGAAAGCAGCGACAGCACATGACGGACCTTATCGGCATACGCCGCTCCCCCATCCTCGGGAATATGCAGTGAGGTAAACGCATAGCGCGCACCCGCCGCGGCACCACGCTCAATCGTCCGCTCAATATCCTGCAAAGGGCTGGAAAGATAAATCGAAATACCCGTTTTCACGCTACAACGCTCCTTTAAAAAAGGCCGGCGGAGCAGTTAGCCCCGCCGGCACAACCATAGCATCAAGAAATCTGCCGCGCGCCGCGAACCCCGAGCAACACGGCTCGCGATATCAAACTACTCGCCAAAGAACTCATTGATCTTCTGCTCGTCGACGCCAAAGAACCACGTCAGGACAAAGCCGGCGGCATAGGCAAGCAGCATAGCGGCAACGTAGCCGAGCTGC
Source organism: uncultured Collinsella sp. (assembly GCA_900552755.1). GTDB lineage: Bacteria > Actinomycetota > Coriobacteriia > Coriobacteriales > Coriobacteriaceae > Collinsella. Next base: position 18,770 of record USAY01000008.1, on the reverse strand, counting down.
TGGCCAGGAACGACGATCAGCAGGCCAAACAGACCGGAAACGCCCTGAGAAACCGTGCCGATGTGAAGCAGCGCCGCGAGCGCGCCGCCAAATCCGGCACCCAGGCAGGCCGTCACAAACGGACGAACGAGCGGCAGCGTAACAGCATACATCAGAGGCTCGCCCACACCCAGGATTCCAACGGGAATGGACTCTGCGACGTACTTCTTGAGCTTGGCGTTCTTGGTCTTAAAGTACAGCGCCAAACCGGCACCGACCTGGCCGCCGCCAGCCATCATAAGGATGGGAAGCAGGTAATTGATACCCTTGGTAGCGCCGTCGGGATCGTTGAGCATAGCGTGGATCGGCGTGAGCGCCTGATGCAGGCCGACGGAAACCAGCGGCAAGAAGCCTGCCGACAGGATATAGCCGCCCAGGACGCCCAGCTTCTCGAAGATAAAGGTCAAAACGCTAAAGATGGCAGTCGTCAGCCATGCGCCAACCGGCTGGATGACGAGCATCAGAGCAAAGGCGCCGATGATGAGCACCAGCAGCGGGGACAAGAACGTGTCGAGTGCGTTGGGCATAACCTTGCGAATCTGACGCTCCATCCAAGCAAAAAATGCGCCAGCGATAAGAGCCGCGATCATGCCGCCCGCTGCGGGGTTGTACTGCGCATTGGTGAGCGGCAGTAGAATGGCAGTGGCAGGATCAGCCGCGCCAGGCGCAAGCAGGGGCATGGCACTGTTGGCGATACACATCATGCCGGCGATGCCGCCCAGCGCAGCGGAGCCGCCAAACTCACGTGCCGCGTTATAGCCCACCAAGATGGGCAGATAGGCAAACAGGGCCCAGCCCATGGAACGAATGCCCTGGTACCACCACTCGCCTGCAAGCGCGCCTGCCGTCGAGACGTTAATGACGTTGCAGATACCGTTGATGAGGCCAGCCGCAATGATGCCGGGAAGCAGGGCGACGAAGACATTGGAAATCTTCTTGAGGAAGGCCTGAACCGGCTTGGACTCGTACTTTGCCTTCTGCGCGGCCTTGTTTGTGGCCGCAGCGTCAACCACGCTCTCGTCAGCAACGCCTTTCGCAAGGCCGGTGAGCTTGGAGAACTCCTCGAGCACCTTATTCACCTTGCCCGGACCCAGCACGATCTGCATCGTGTCGTCCTCGACCAAGCCCATCACGCCGTCGAGTGCCTTAATACCCTCCGTGTCGACGTTGCCCGTGTCTTTGACGGTCACGCGCAGGCGCGTCATGCACGCCGCGTTTGCCAACACGTTGTCTTTACCGCCCAAAAGGTCCAGCAGCTTTTGAGCCAGCTCTTTGTTCGTCATAACTCCTCCTTGTATTGGGTATCTCGTCTGGATGTCATATCAGCTCACGCCGCGCACCTATTGGGCATCGGCATTGCTCTTCTCATGGCCACTCACCGCAGCACGGACATGGCCTCTCGCTCGCTCAAGAGCTACCGCAGCCTGCTCGGCATCGCAGCCCAGCAGTACCGAGACAATAGCGGTTTTTACGTGGCCGCCGGCATCTGCAAGCGCCTGAATAGCGCGCTCGCGCGTGCAGCCGGTCGCCTCCATCACGATGTTCTGGCCGCGCACCACCAACTTCTCGTTCGTCTGCTGCACATCGACCATCAGGTTTTGGTATACCTTGCCGATCTTGACCATGGCACCGGTCGAAATCATGTTGAGAATGAGCTTTTGAACCGTTCCCGCCTTGAGCCTCGTTGAGCCGGTCAGCACCTCGGGACCGGGCACGGGTTCAATGGCAAGATCTGCGCTCTCCCCGATCTTCGACCCTTGGTTGCAGGCAATTGCAATGGTCTTGCACCCAGTTGCCTTGGCGTACACAAGGCCGCCCACCACATAGGGAGTACGACCGCTTGCCGCCAGGCCAACGACAAGATCCTTGTCCGAGAGTCCACGCTCCCGCAGGTCGCTCGCGCCAAGCTCCTCGCTGTCTTCGGCACCTTCGACAGCCTTGATAAACGCCGTCTCGCCTCCGGCAATGAGCCCGACAATCAGATCGGGTGACACGCCAAACGTGGGCGGACACTCCGAAGCGTCGAGTACACCCAGACGACCGCTGGTGCCTGCGCCCATGTAAAAGACGCGCCCGCCGCGCTCGAGTGCCTCAGCAGCCCAGTCGATTGCTGTGGCAACCTGGGGCAACACCTTCGTGACCGACTGGACGGCACGAAGATCCTCATCGTTCATCGTCGTGACGATTTGCAGCGATGCCATCGTATCGAGGTCCATTGAACTTTGATTACGCTGTTCGGTCGTGAATTTTGTTAAATCGAGCATTTCATTCACCTCATCTTTCCTGTTTCTCGATGTAGTTTTGCTTAATGACATGCGTCGCCCGTTCGTAGTCGCTGGCAACGTAAGCAGCGTACAGGGCATCGACAACCATAAGCTGGGCCATACGCGAAGCCATGGCACCGCTGCGGACCAAGGGTTCACTCGCAGCGACGCCGAGCACGGCATCGGCCACGGTGGCAAGCTTGGATGATCCATCTACTTTGGTAACGGCCACAACGGGACAGTTGCGACGTTGAGCCTCGGCGGTGCAGTCCAGCACCTCTTGCGTCAAGCCCGAGTAGCTAAAGGCGATTGCCATATCGCCCTCATGCATGTTCTTGGCACACAAGAGCTGATCATGCCAGTCGTCGTACAGATGGCACTCCTTGTCGACACGCATGAGCTTTTGCGCCAGATCGTGCGCGACCAAACGAGAGGCACCGATACCGAACAGATTGACCGCACGTGCCCGCTTAAGATAGGCCGCACATCGCTCCAAGACGGTGTAATCGAGCGTTCGCGCCGTCGCTTCGATCGTGCGCACGTTGCTTTTCATCACCTTCCCCACGATACGTTCGACGCTGTCATCCATGGAGATGTCCTCGAGGGCAACGTCTTTCTTGTCACCCAAGAGCGCCAGCTCGGCAATCAGTTCGCGCTGGAACTCCTTGTAGCCCGCAAAACCCAAGCGCTTGCAAAAGCGCAAAATGCTCGAGGGCGAGGAGAACGTGGCATCGGCAAGACCGCGGACGGACAGCCCGACCACCTCGTGCGGATGAGCGCTTACATATGCGATGACATTGCGTTCCGCCGGGCTCGCGCTGAGCTCACGCTCGCGAAGCCGCAAAAGCAATCCGTTTGCCATCTCAAACACCTCCGTTGAGAAGAATTAAAGACCAACGAACGATTCGTACCGGATACAAACAGCTTTTGCGGTACATTGTGCCGCATCGTGGCGCACAAAGGGCGAGCGTTCTACCGCTCGCCCCTCAAATCCGACCGCTCGGAAATACGCGCGACACAAAATAATTCAACGAGGCCGCATTATCAGAAACGGGTTTGTTACCGGCTAGCGCCTCGCATGGGCGCCGATCGGCCGAGTCGCATGGCGCACCAACGCCGCTGCCAGCAATACCAACAGCATGGCGGTGACATAGCCCGCAGCATCGAATCCTAAATCGATAACGTCGAAATGCCTGCCGGGAACAAAGATCTTATGTACCTGATCGCCAACGGAGCAGGCGGCGCAAAAGAGCAATACGGGCACGCAACGGGAGCATACGCTCCACGGACGCCTGGAAAAGCAAACCACGACCACGGAGGCGAACAATCCGACGAAGAAAAACTCTACGGTATGGGCAACGCGACGGACGTTCGTGCCCACCCACATGCGAATGGAAGCAAGTCGGCCAGACCGGACATTCGAGGCAGCCGAATCGGTGCCCCCGGTCATTCCGTTCTCCGCCTGAGCTTCACCCGTGGCATCGACAGCCTGAACGCCCGTAGCCTGGCCCTCCACCACACGCGCGGTAGACTCGCTCAGCAACGACGTCTCCACCGCATTTTGCTCCGTCAGCACCCAGATGCCCGCCAGCGTTGCAACGAACAGAACAATTGCGGTCCATCCGATTATTTTCTTCATGTGCGCCAAAGGCCAACCTCCGTCTTTTTAAATATGAGCGAGTGTAGCCCCAAATGACATCGTCACCGTATCAAAATTTGAATCGCAACAGGAAGCGACAAAGCGACGCAAACCCCTACCCCGCCTCGCGCATCCAGCGATCGAACGTCCCCACACACACGCCCAGGCACTTTGCTGCCTGGCTGCGGGTAATATCGCCCGCCTCATAGCTATCGCGCACCAGCTCAAACTGAGGAGGGCACGGTTTGCGAGGTCGACCGAAACGGACCCCTCGCGCCCGCGCCGCTGCAATTCCCTCCGCTTGGCGCCGATGGATATTCTCGCGCTCCACCTGCGCCACGTAGCTCAGCAGTTGCAGCACAATATCGGCAATCAGGGCGTTGGTCACATCCGGCGCGCCGCTGGCCCTAGCGCGCGTGTCAAGCAATGGCATGTCCAACACCACAATGGCAACCCCGAGCTCCTTGGTAATGCGTCGCCATTCCTCAAGAATCTCGGAGTAATTACGGCCAAGTCGGTCGATAGAAAGCACCACCAGCACGTCCCCGTCTCCCAGGACGTGCAGCAGCTCGCGATAACGCGGTCGATCGAAGTCCTTGCCGCTCGCATGGTCGGCATAAATATTCGCCGAGCCCACGCCATAGGCGCCCAGCGCATCCAGCTGCCGGTTCAGATTCTGATCGCGCGAACTCACCCGCGCATAACCGTACACCGTCGCCATCTCATCCCCGCTTTCTTGTAAACCTGCCAAAAGGGACAGGTTTATTTTGGTAGGTTTTACCTCTCAAATAGCAGGTAAGCGGGCGGCCGAGCAGACGGCAAGGTAGCCACGATTCAAATGCGAAGGGCGGTCCCGAAAGGCCGCCCTCCGCTCCTCCACCATGAGTCGGGATTTGGCTAATGGATAAGCTTGAAGTCCAAGTGCCCACGCGTGGTATTGACACGTGAGACCTCGATAATCACGCGCTGCCCCAGCTCGTAACGGGTGCCTGTGTCGGCGCCCGTCAGAGTAAGCGCATCCTCGTCGAACTCGAACCACTCGTTGCCCAGGCTCTTGATCGAAACCAAGCCTTCGACCTGCGTTAGGTCCAAGCGCACAAAGAGGCCCATGCTGCTAACCCACGAGACAGTTCCGGCATAGCGCTCGCCCAGACGGTCCTCATAGTACTGGGCAATCTTGATCTTTTGCGTCGCATGGCTGGCGGCATCTGCCGCGCGCTCGGCATCACTGCATGCGCGGCAGATCTGCGGCAGAATGCGCGGCAGCGACTCGCGTCCCTTGCCGATCAGCCGCGACGTACGGACCAAGGCGTCCTTGCCGCCGAGCTGCTCATAGGCCAACTGCAGCTTGAGTACGCGGTGCACCACCAGATCGGGGTAGCGACGGATGGGACTCGTAAAGTGGCAGTAGCACGGCGCGGCGAGCGCAAAGTGGCCCTCGTTGCGCGGCTTGTACAGCGCGCGCTGCATGCTGCGCAGAAGCAGCGTGTTGACGAGCGGCGCGTTTGCCGTACCGGCGGCAGCATCAACTGCAGCCTGCAGCTCATCGGGACTCCCCAGGGCAATACCGGCAGCACGGCGATCGTCGATGATGCCTAGCTGCGCCAGCGCAACGGCGGCACCGTGCAGGCTATCGGGGCTCGGATCCTCATGCACGCGATAGCAGGCCTCGATATCACGGTCTGCCAGCCACTCTGCAACGCACTCGTTGGCGAGCAGCATGGCTTCCTCGATAAGCGACGTGGCACACGAACGCTCACGCGCCACAATCTGCACGGGCACTCCGTCCTCATCCAATAGAGCGCGAATCTCGGCCGTGTCAAAATCGACTGAGCCGCGGGCGCGACGAATACGACGGCGAAGTTCGGCGAGTTCGTTAGCGGCGACAAGGAAATCGCCGAGGTCGATGTTGTAGCCGCGGGCAGTCTCCTCGCACGCAAGACCGCGCTCAAGCGCTTCCTCGCGCGAGGCCTCGGCAGCCGCAACATCCTCGGCTGCACCCTCCAGCACCGAATACTCAACCGCGCCGGCACGCACCAGCAGCGCCTCGGCGCCGTCATAGTCCATACGCACACGCGAGCGAATCACGCTGGGATACGGATCGTAATGCCGCACGCGACCCTGCGCATCGAGCTCGATATCGACGGTAAACGCAAGACGGTCCTCGTCAGGGCGAAGCGAGCACAGGTCACAGGACAGGCGTTCGGGCAGCATGGGAAGCACGCGATCGGCCAGATACACCGATGTCGTACGATGGCGAGCCTCAAGATCGATATGCCCGTCCCAAGCCACATAGTGTGAAACGTCGGCGATATGCACACCCAGCTTGTAGCCACCCTCGGGCGTGCGCTCCAACGAAATGGCATCGTCAAAGTCGCGCGCGTCGACCGGGTCGATCGTGATGACAAAGCGGTCGCGCAGATCGCGGCGGAGCGGGTCCTTAAGCGCCGCGGACACATCGAGCGAAAGCCCCTCGGCCTCGTCCAGCGCGGCCTCGGGATAGCTATCGGTATAGCCGTAACGCGCCATCACATATTGAACGCCCAAATCGGGCGCGTCATCTCCGCCAATGCGGCGTTCGATCGTCACAGTGCCCGATTCCAGGCGCGTCGGGTAGGTCAAAATGCGCGCGACAACGGCATCACCCGGGTGGACACCCAGACGATCCGCCGAGGCATCCTCGGGCAAAATGAAGAAGTCGGCCTTCAAGCGCGAATCGAGCGGCTCGATCACACCGAGCGGACCGGCGGTCTGGTACGTACCCACCACGCTTATGGCTGCGCGCTCAACTACGCCCTCGATCACGGCGCGACGCTCGCCATGCGGGCTATTCTTAATGCTCACGGCAACGGTATCGCCATCCATGATCTCGCGCTTACCACGGCCCATGACCTTGTAGTCGCCGTTTTCGGTTACAACGTAGGCACTGTGCTCATGGAGCTGCACGCGCCCGGTCAGGCTCGGACGGCGTTCGCTGCGCACCGGCCCGCGCTTATTGCGAGCTCCACGCTTATGCTTGTTATTGCGCCCCATGGCGCCTCCTAACTATCGATTGCGAACTCCAAAGAGTCTACCCAAATGATTCGCTTTCCTGCCGTCCCCTAGGGATCAAAAAACGGGCCGCCCCATAAGAGACGACCCGTTGGAAGGGATGAATTCCAGGCATGCCTACACGCGCAGGTAGCGACGCATGGCGATGGCAGAACCAAAGAGGCCGATAATCACGCCGACCAGAATCAGCGCAGCATAGGTCACCAGGTAGTACTGCATCGGCAGGGCAAACGACATCCAGCCGATGCTCTCCTGCAAACGCGGAATCATCAGATTGCGCAGCAGCTCCAGAACGCCGATGGAAAGCAGCGAGCCCAAAATGGCCTGCAGTACGCCCTCGGTGATAAACGGGCCACGAATGAAGCCGTTGCTGGCGCCGACCAGACGCATAATCGCAATCTCACGACGACGCGCCGTAATGGACAGGCGAATCGTGTTGTTGATGAAGATGAATGCGATAAAGGTCAGAAGGCCAACGAGCACCACGGCGGCGATGCGGATGTAGTTGGTCACCTGGAACAGGCGGCTCACTTCCTCCTGGCCGTACAGCACGCTCGCGTTGACGTCGCCGTCATCCGCGATCTTCTGGAAATCGGCATTCTTCTTGAGCTTCTCTGCCGTGCTTTCGACCTTGGACGGATCGTCCATCTCAATTGCAAACGAAGCCGGCAGCGGGTTCTGGCCATCGAGCGCGCTCATGGTGGCGTCAGCGTTGCCCGACATCTTGCTCGTATACTCGGCCAGCGCATCGTCCTTGTCCTTATAGGTCACGGACTTGACGTTATTCCACGTCTTAAGCTCGGCCTCAAAAGCCTGAACATCGGCCTGATCGGCGTCATCACTAATGAACGCGTTGATGACAACCTGATCCTCGACGGTGCCGATCACGGAGTTCAGCATCGCGGAGCCCATGATAAACAGGCCGATGATAAACAGCGAAAGGAAGATCGTGATGACGGCGCCGAGCGAGGTAGTCCAGTTACGGAAGAAGTGGCTGATTGCCTCTTTGAAGGAGTAGCCAACGTTAGTTGGTGCCATAGTTGCCGTAACCTCCCCTCTCCTGGTCGCGGATAACGTGGCCGCCCTCGAGGGCGATCACGCGACGGTGCATGCTATCGACCATCTCGCGGTCGTGCGTGGCGACGATCACGGTGGTGCCGGTGCGGTTAATACGCTCGAGCAGCTTCATGATTCCCAGCGAGATCGCCGGGTCGAGGTTGCCCGTCGGCTCGTCGCAGATAAGCAGCGGCGGACGGTTGACCATAGCGCGGGCGACGGCAACGCGCTGCTGCTCGCCACCGGAAAGCTGGTCGGGCAGGGAGTCCATCTGATCGGCCAGACCGACCAGACGCAGCACCTCGGGCACCTGGCTGCGAATGACGCCCTTGGGCTTGCCGATGCACTGCAGGGCAAACGCCACGTTTTCGTAGGCGGTCTTTTGCGGCAGAAGCTTAAAGTCCTGGAACACGGCGCCAATCTGGCGGCGCAGGAACGGAACCTTGCGGTTCTTGATCTTCATGAGGTCCTGACCGGCAACCAGGATGCGGCCGCTCGTCGGCTTGACGTCGCGGTTGAGCGTCGACAGCAGCGTGGTCTTACCCGAGCCGGAGTGACCGACCAGGAAGACGAACTCGCCAGGATAGATCTCGATGTTGATGTCGTCGAGTGCGGGCTTGTTGGGCTGTGCCGGATAGATCTTGGTGACATGCTCCATAAGGATGACGGGCTCGACACCGGCCTGCTTGGCCATCTTCTTGCGGCTGGCCTGCGGATCGATGGGCGCAAACACCGACGTAAAATCGGGGTTGTTGAGCGCGTTATCGAGGCTTGCGACCTCGGCGGCCTGATCGCTCTCGACCACCGGGGCAGCAGGCTGCGTGGGGTCGGGAATAGCGGCAAAGAGACCGGACTGCGCAGGCTGAGGAGCCGGCGTCGCAGGGGCCATGGGGTCGGGAATGCCGGCCATGGTAGGCTGCGGCGTGGCGGCGCCAGCCTGAGGCTGCTCCACGCGAGCGGTCACGGGCTGAACGGGCTCAAAACCCGCCGTGCCGGAAAGCGCGACATCGCTGGTGGGATTGTAGGCAAAGGGATCGGATGCCGGCTGTGCCTGATCTGCCGGCTGAGCGGGGGCCTGAGCAACAGGCTGGCCCTCTGAATCCGGAGTGGCGAAACGACTGCCCTGGACGCCTGCCTGCGTCTTGGGGGCATCATCGCCCGCACCGGAGGTACGGAAGTGGTTACCCACTGGTGCTCCTTATCGTCGTGCGTTTAAACTACATGAGCGCTTTATATTTTAGCAGCATTAGCTTTGCTGCACATAAGAAGCATGGCCGTGTTTGGGTCCCTCCGGCCGGACACAGGGTTACTCTCCAAATCGTCCTCGGACATGTCGGAGCCTCCGCTGCGCACTACGTGCGGCGGGGGCTCCTCCGTCCTGCGGAAAGATTTGGAGAGTAACCCTGTGCCCGGCCTGCGGTAACTAAGGGGTCGCTGCGTTTTATTTGGGTGCAGCAGCGCTATGCTTGGGGGCTGAATTGCACTTGGCTGGGATGGGCCCGTTTCCCGGAGGAAGCCCTTGCTTGGTGCGGGCCTGTCTTGTTTGTTGCCGAAAAAACAGGGGCGCCCTCTTTGGGGACGCCCCTGTTCTGGCTTGTATGTGGTTGTTGAGGCGATACTTTGCCTCGTCTTGCCTTATGCCAAGAACTCCTTGGTGGTCGCCACGATGTTGGCGGCGTCCAGGCCGTACTTGTGCAGGAGCTCGGCGCCCGGGCCGGACTCACCGAAGGTGTCGTTGACGCCGATCTTCTTGAGCGGCGTCGGGCACTGCTCGCACAGGACGTCGGCAACGGCGCTGCCCAGGCCGCCGATCACGGAGTGCTCCTCGACGGTCACGACGTGGCCGGTCTTGGTGGCGCTCTTGACGATCAGGTCGGCGTCGATGGGCTTGATGGTGTGCATGTTGATGACCTCGGCGTCGATGCCCTCGGCAGCGAGCTGCTCGGCGGCCTCGAGAGCCTCGCCGACCATCAGGCCGCAGGCGATGATGGTCACATCGGCGCCCTCGCGCATGACAATGCCCTTACCCAACTCGAACTTGTAGGTCTCGGGATCGTTGATAACCGGCGAGGCCAGACGGGCAAAGCGCATGTACACCGGACCGTCGCACTCGTAGGCGGCGCGCGTTACGGCGCGGGCCTCGACGTCGTCGGCAGGAACGATCACAGTCATGCCGGGGATGACGCGCATGAGGGCAATATCCTCGCAGCACTGGTGCGTGGCGCCATCCTCGCCCACCGAGATACCGGCATGCGTGGCACCGATCTTAACGTTGAGGTGCGGGTAGCCGATGGAGTTGCGGACCTGCTCAAAGGCGCGACCGGCAGCGAACATGGCAAAGGTGCTCGCGAAGGCAACGCGGCCGGTGGTCGCGATACCGGCGGCGACGCCCATCAGGTTGCTCTCGGCAATGCCCACATCGAAGAAGCGGTCGGGGCAGGCTGCCTTGAACTTGCCGGTCTGCGTGGCGGCAGCCAGGTCGGCGTCGAGGACCACAAAGTCATCGTGCTCGTTGGCGAGCTCGACGAGGGCCTCGCCGTAGCTTACGCGCGTGGCGATTTTCTTGACGTCTGCCATCCTAGAGCTCCTCTCCGGCGGCCGTGAGCTCTGCCATGGCCTGCTCAAACTGTTCATCGTTGGGGGCCTTACCGTGCCAACCCACCTGGTTCTCCATAAAGGAAACGCCCTTGCCCTTCATGGTCTCGGCGATAATGGCGGTCGGCTGGCCCTTGGTAGCGCGAGCCTCGGCAAAGGCGGCGCGGATCTGGTCGAAGTCGTTGCCGTCGGCGAGCTCCACCACGTGGAACTTAAAGGCGCGGAACTTGTCAGCGAGCGGCATGGGGTCGTTGACCTCCTCGACGGGGCCGTCGATCTGCAGGCCGTTGTGGTCGACGATCACGCAGAGGTTATCGAGCTGCTGGTTGCCGGCAAACATGGCGGCCTCCCAGACCTGGCCCTCCTCGCTCTCGCCATCGCCCAGCAGGGCGTACGTGCGGTAAGTATCACCCCAGTGCTTGGCGGCAACCGCCATGCCCACGGCGGCGGAGATGCCCTGGCCCAGCGAGCCGGTGGACATATCGACGCCCGGGGTGTCGTTCATGTTGGGGTGACCCTGCAGGTGGCTGCCGATATGACGCAGCGTCTCGAGATCCTCCTTGGGGAAGAACCCGCGCTCGGCGAGCACGGCGTACAGACCCGGAGCACAGTGGCCCTTGGAGAGCACAAAGCGATCGCGGTCGGCCTTGCGGGGATCGGCCGGGTCGACGTTCATTTCCTCAAAGTACAGATAGGTCATGATGTCGGCAGCGCCGAGCGAACCGCCCGGATGGCCGGACTTGGCAGCGTGCACGCCGGTGACGATGCCCTTCCTTACCTCGTTGGCAACCTTTTTGAGCTCTTCGTCGCTCATTGTGCCTTCCTTTCATCCTCATTAGACAAAATGCGCACGGCACGGAAAGGTAGTCCCAACACAGCCGCAATGCACGTACGTCATTCATTATGCTGGAAACTGATGGCTTTACCAGAGTTTTTATCATTATTTGAACAATTTAGCAGGCAGAACCGCTGATGAAACGGTTTATCAATGTGAACGTCTTTTGGATGGAACGCGGTCGACCCTACGCGCTAATGTCCTTGAATCCCTCGCCGAAGGCTTCCGTAACGTCAGCGACCGTCACAATGGCGTGAGGATCGCGCTCGCGCACGATCGTCTTGAGGGTATTGAGCTCTCGACGGCTCACGATGACCATAATCACCGGCTTCTCGGCACCCGAATACATGCCAGTCGCCTTAAACTTGGTACAACCACGACCCAGGCCATACATGATATCGGCAGCGATATCAGGGAACTTGTCCGAGATGATGAGTACCATACGGCGTTTGTTGCCACCATCGACCACGGCATCGATCACGTAGCCGCTAATGACCATCGAAAGGCCTGCATATAGTGCGTTTTCGATTGAAAAGACCGGAGCCGACAGCGCGCATACGGCAACATCGATCGCCATGACGGTCGAGCCCACCGGCAGCGAGGTGTTACGCGAGATGATTTGGCCAATCGTGTCCGAGCCGCCGGTGTTGGCGCCGGCGCGCAACACCATGCCGTAACCGATGCCCGTAATAATGCCGCCCCACATGGCAGGGAGCATCAGGTCCGCATCCGCCAGAGGTGCTACAAACGGGGCGAACAGATCGGTAAAGAAGCCCAGCAGCACAAAGCCCGTCGCGGTCTGCACCACGTAGAACATGCCACCCTCGCGCATAACGACCAACAACAGCAAGGCGTTCATCACGATGGTCTGGATACCGACGGGAAGCGACACGCCTCGCGCCGCGCCGACAGCCTGGATAATAGTCGCAAGGCCCGTAACGCCACCGGCGGCAAGACCGTTGGGAATCAAAAACAAGTCGGTCGCGATGGCGGCCAAGGCACACCCCAACATGATCTGGGGCAGGTCGTGAAAGAAGTTCATCGAAAGAATGCGCTTGATGTCCAGACGATATGCCATGCTGCCTCCCTCAAAAAAGCGCACCCAAACGAGTGCGCTTTGAACTTCTTGCTGTATTCGATTCTACCGATTCATCGAGCAAATACCACCCCTGCGAAGTGTTTGCATCGACCCGGAGCCAACCATGTGCCTAGGCGTCCGAGCCTTCCGCATCGGCGTTGCCGGTTGCCCAGCGATGGTAGCCGATCACAAACGGATCCAGATCGCCATCGTCGAGAACGGCCTCGACGTTGCTGGTCTCCACGCCCGTACGCAGGTCCTTGACCATCTGATACGGGTAGAGCACGTAGCTGCGAATCTGGTTGCCAAAACCGATCGTGGTCTTTGGCCCGCGAATCTCGTCGAGTGCCTCGGCGCGCTTCTCGAGCTCGATCTCGTACAGACGGGCCTTGAGAATCTGCATGCACGCGGCCTTGTTCTGAATCTGGCTGCGCTCGTTTTGGCAAGTGACAACGATGCCGCTGGGAAAATGCGTCACGCGCACGGCGGAGTCGGTGGTGTTGACGCCCTGACCGCCCGGGCCGCTCGCGTGGTACACGTCCACGCGGATGTCATCGGGACTGATTTCGATGTCGATATCATCGGGTAGCACGGGAATGACCTCGACACCGGCAAACGTGGTCTGGCGGCGCTTCTTGTCGTCGGTGGGGCTAATGCGAACCAAGCGGTGGACGCCGGCCTCGGCGCGCAGCATGCCAAATGCGTCCTTGCCCTCGACGGTAAAGGTCGCGCGGTCGATGCCGATGACCTCGGCCGCGGGACAGTCGTTGATGGTGACCTTCCAGCCGCGACGCTGGCAGTACTTCATGTACATCTTAAAGAGCATGAAGGTCCAGTCCTGGGCCTCCAGACCACCCTGTCCGGGCTTGATGGTCACAATGGCATCGCCGTGATCGAACTCACCGGTAAACCAGCTCGAAAGCTCAAGCTCATCGATGGCACGGGCCAGGCGTTCTGTCGTAGCGGCAGCCTCCTCGCGCAGCGCAGCGGCATCGGGGTCGTCGCCCATCTCCTCGGCAAGCTCCAGCGCCGCACGGGCATCGGAAAGCTCGCCGCGCGCGGTATCCACGGCAGCGATATCTTCCTTGGTGCGCGCGATCTCCTCCATGGTGGCACGGGCGGCGTCGGCGTCATCCCAAAAGCCGGGGGCCACGCTTTTAGCCTCGAGCTCGGTCACGCAGGTACGCTTCTCGTCCAGGTGGAGATACGACTCGACCTCACCGAGCCGGTCCGCAAACGCGTCCAGCTCGGCGGGCGTTACCTCTAAAGCCTCAGCCATTAACGATTCCTGCCGTGGCAGTACTTAAACTTCTTGCCGCTACCGCAGGGGCACGGGTCGTTGCGGCCCACGTTGACGTACGGATCGTCGCTCTCGGACTTGCGATAGGTGGTCACCTTGCCACCGTTGTTGACGGCAGCCGGACCACCCTGGACAGCCGTGCGGGCCTGCACCTGCGCCTGCTTGCGCAGCACCGAGTCGCCGTTGTCACCATCGACATCGGCAGGACCGGAGAAGCGCGCGCCCTCGAGCGCGGGCTCCTCCTTGTGCTCCACGGCACGCGGGGCAGCCTTAATCTCGATGCGCAGAACCGTACGCAGATAATCCTCGTACATGGTGTCGACGAGCATCCGGAACGCGCCGTAGGCCTCGGTCTTGTACTCGACCAGCGGGTCGCGCTGGCCAAAGCCGCGCAGGCCGATGCCGGTCTTGAGGTAGTCCATCTCCTGCAGGTAGTTCATCCAACGGGTATCGATGACGCGCAGCATGACCTGGGTGTTGAGCTCGCGCATCAGGTCCTCGCCCAAGCGCTCGGCCTTCATGTTGTAGCACTTCTCTACGTAAGCCAGGACATCGGCAGCCAAGGCCTCATAATCCTCGTCGGGGAACTTCGGCGTATCGATGTGGCCGGTGAGCTCCACAACCCACTTGCGCAGGCCCTCCAGGTCGCGCTCGCCCTCGTGGCTGTCCTTGGTGCAGAACTCCTGAACACAGCGGTACACGGTGTCGTGCATGACCTCGGTGATGTGGTCGGTCAGGTCCTTGCCGTCCAGAATCTTATTGCGCTCGGCGTAGATGACCTGGCGCTGCTTGTTCATGACGTCGTCGTACTCAAGGACGCTCTTACGCATGGAGAAGTTGATGCTCTCGACCTTGTGCTGGGCGCTCTCGACGGCCTTGGAGATGATCTTGTGCTGGATGGGCATGTCGTCGCCCATGTCGGCCGTGACCATCATCTTGGAGACGCGGTCCATCTTGTCGCCGCCGAACAGGCGCATGAGGTCGTCCTCGAGCGACAGGTAGAACTGGGTCTCGCCCGGATCGCCCTGACGGCCGGAGCGGCCGCGCAGCTGGTTGTCGATACGACGGGACTCGTGGCGCTCGGTGCCGATGACGGTCAGGCCGCCGGCGGCAAGCACGCGCTCGCGCTCGGCCTTGCAAGTCTCCTTGGCCTCGGCGTTAAACTGCTCGAGCTGCTCGGGCGTCACGTCCTCCATGGTCAGGCCCTCGTACTCCAGGCGCTCGCGCACCAGCTCGTCGGGATTGCCGCCCAGCAGGATGTCGGTACCACGACCGGCCATGTTGGTGGCGATGGTCACGGCGCCGTAGCGTCCGGCCTGGGCCACGATGTGGGCCTCGCGCTCATGGTGCTTGGCGTTGAGGACCTCGTGTGCGATGCCGCGCTTGGTAAGGGCGGCGGACAGCTTCTCGGAACTCTCGATGGAGACGGTGCCCACCAGGACCGGCTGGCCCTTGGCGTGACGTCGCTCGACATCGTCGGCGACGGCGTTGTACTTGGCCTGAATGGTGCGGTACACCAGGTCCTCGTGATCCACGCGCTGCACGGGCTTGTTGGAAGGGATGACTTCGACGGGCAGCTTGTAGATCTCGCGGAACTCGGCATCCTCGGTAAGTGCCGTGCCGGTCATGCCGGAGAGCTTGTCATACAGACGGAAGTAGTTCTGCAGGGTGATGGTGGCCAGGGTCTGGTTCTCCTCGCGTACGAGCACGCCCTCTTTGGCCTCGATGGCCTGGTGCAGGCCCTCAGAATAGCGGCGGCCTTCCATAATGCGGCCGGTGAACTCGTCGACGATCTTGACCTCGCCGTTGGTGACCACGTACTGCTTATCGCGGTGGAACATGTACTGGGCCTTCAGCGCCTGCTGCAGGTGGTTGACCAACTGGCCGGAGAGATCGGCATAGATGTCATCGATACCCAGGCGGCGCTCGATTTTCTTAAGGCCGCGCTCGGTGGCGGCAATGGTGTGCTTGGCCTCGTCCATGACGTAGTCGCCCGTGGGCTCCACGTCCTCGGTGGCGGTGAGCATGTCGTGCGACACGTCCTCGCCGCGCTCAAGGCCACGCACGGCACGCGCGAAGTCCTTGTAGGTACTGGCGGACTTGGTGCCAGCGCCCGAGATGATCAGCGGGGTGCGGGCCTCATCGATCAGGATGGAGTCGACCTCGTCGACGATGGCGTAGTTGTGACCGCGCTGCACGCGCTGCTCGGGACGGGTGACCATGTTGTCGCGCAGGTAATCAAAGCCGAACTCGGAGTTGGTGCCGTAGGTGACGTCTGCCTGGTAGGCCGGACGCTTGAGCTCGAGCGGCATGTTGTTCTGGAGCAGACCGACGGTCATGCCCAGGTACTTGTAGATGCGGCCCATCCACTCGGAGTCGCGCTTTGCCAGGTAATCGTTGACGGTAACGACATGCACGCCCTTGCCGGCGATAGCGTTGAGATAGCCGGCCAACGTGGAGACGAGGGTCTTACCTTCGCCGGTCTTCATCTCGGCGATGTGGCCCTCGTGCAGTGCCATGGCGCCAATGAGCTGCACGTCAAAGTGGCGCATACCCATGGTGCGCTTGGAAGCCTCACGCACGGTGGCAAAGGCCTCGGGAAGCATGTCGTCGAGCGACTCGCCGTTGGCGTAACGCTCGCGGAACTTATCGGTCTGGGCGCGGAGTTCCTCCTCGGTCATCTTCTCAAACTGGGGCTCAAGACCGTTGATCTGGTCGACGATCTTGTAGTAGCGCTTAAGGTCCTTATCGGATCCAAAGGACAGCAGCTTTGACATGAATCCCATGTGGTTTTCCTTTTTGGCCATCGCCCACGCCGTGCAGCTGCGGGCGAGTTAAACACAGATGATTGTACTTTAGCCAAACAAGGCGCGGCCTATACGGTCGAGCTCGACCGCCACGTAATAACTACGACCAACCTGCCAAAAAGGGACAGGTTTATTTTGGCAGGTTTTATCTGGGCAAACGCTGTATCTCTGCCATTTGGTGCAAACGAACCCGTCCCCTTCGCACCAATCTGGTGCAATGGGGACGGGTTAGCTTGCACCAATAAAAAGAAAAGGGCCGCGCACCCAAACGGATGCGCGGCCCTTTAGCCATGAATGCGAGCGATTCCGCGGCGAGCTATTTACTCAGCAGCCTCGGTGGTCTCGGCCTCGGCAGCGGCCTCCTCGACGGGAGCCTCTGCGGGAGCCTCGGCGGCCTGCTTGGCAGCCTCCTCGGCGAACTTAGCGGCACGCTTAGCCTTCTCGGCAGCCTTAGCCTCAGCGGCGGCCTTGCGAGCAGCCTCGGCCTCAGCAGCCTTGGTGGCCTTGGCAGCCTTGGCCTCCTCAGCCTTCTTGAGCTGGGCGGCAGCGGCGCCACCGAACTTGTCGGCGAAGCGCTGGACGCGTCCACCGGTGTCGACGAACTTCTGCTGGCCGGTGTAGAACGGGTGGCACTCGTTGCAAAGCTCGACCTTCATCTCGGACACGGTAGCGTGCGTCTTGAAGGTGTTGCCGCAGGAGCACGTCACCGTGCACTCGACATACTGGGGATGGATACCCTGCTTCATGGTAGGACTCCTTATTAGTCAGGCGCTGGTTACCGATCAGCGCATAAGGCGTCTTGGTTTCCGACCAAGACAACAAACTCGGCTATGGTACCACGGCGCCGCGTGTCCCACAAAAGGTTCACGGTCTTTTCGGAACGACACGAGCTGGCCTTGAATATCAACTTCATCCGAACACTTCCCATATTCATCCGCACATGTACGGATGAATATGGGAATCCGATACCCTGAGGGCCGGATCCTGATGTGTATCCAGGTCTAATACTTTTCCCAGAAGTGAACGACCTCTTTTGGACTCCCGGGGCATCGGCATATTTCGGCTGCCGTTTCCTGCGGTTTTGCCGTTCGAATCCTGCGGTTTTATTCTTCTGAAATGCGGATGCTTCGGGGTCTCGTTTTTACTCGTTCACTTCTCGGAAAAGTATTAGAGTTCATCTGCCGAAGGCGGCAGGCCCCGGGAGATCGGAAGATAGGGCGGACGGCCGCGGAGAGGGGCGATGCCCCGCTGTCCTAGCCTGAGGGGAAAACGGAATAGACGGACCGACCGTCCGGCTGAGTCTGAGAAGAGGTACCGGGCGGAGGGCGGGACATGGCTACCGGACCCATCGAAACGCATCTCCACCGTTCCCTCAACTGGGAAGATGCCGCCCCCGGGGCCCGGGAGGAGCCTCGGGGGCGTTCGGCTGACTGCGGGAACGGCCTATCCGCTTAATACGTTCGGCTGAGATCGGAAATCAACCAAACTGAATCGGGTTCAGTTGACATGGTTAAATCATGACCACCCGCATAGCGGGTGGTCATGATTCACGAACTGGACGTTTGACCGTAAGGGGAAGAGGGGCTGGCAAGGCCAGCCCCTCTTCCCCTTACGGCGCTCGATTTGCATTTACGGCACGACGAAAGCCGGGCCGCTGGTTACCTTGTCAAATTCGAGCACCGACGTTCCGGTGTTCAAATAAAGGCTTCCTTGGTTTCCGTCTGCGGAGGCGTAAGCCAGGTGGACAAATCCGTAATCATCTCCTGATTGGTCGGCCAACATGAAGATGTTCGGATCGCCGGTTGTCTCAAATGAACCGTCGGTCACATTTCCATTGCTGTCGACGATTTGCCACCTGTTTTCGTCTTCCCCAAGGAAGGAGAGCTGGGTTAAGCCGGTCTCGTGGTCTCGGTACACTCCGTCTAGGCGGAACCCTTCGGAAATGCCATGTTTCAAGGTGTTCGCATCTTTTATGGATACGGCAGAGACTACGATTGCGGCTATCGCGACCAATAACGCCAGCGCAATGGGTATTTTGGCGGAGCCGGTCTTCATGTCATTCACCTCCCTCGTATGTATCGAGGTATTCCTGCTTGAGCGTCTGCG